>JACQWJ010000031.1 GCA_016209325.1 Candidatus Uhrbacteria bacterium | reverse complement strand
CGCGCAGCGTCGCACGATCCGTGTCGGTGAGTTGCACGATGTTCATTCGAGGTCGCGCCATATGCAAAAAATATCATAATGGCGGTATTGTAGCATGTATTAAGTAGAAGCAGTACTAGCACGTCTCCAAGCCGAACTTGAAAAGCGAAAAAAGCGAAAAAACGCCTAGCCACCAGGGCGGTTTTCCGTTTGCTTCCCTGCAAAAAATCCCTTGACCACGGCAACGGCCCCCGCCTCGTCCGATACCCAACGAATATCAGACCGGCGCTTGAACCAGGTCATCTGGCGCTTGGCGTACTGACGGGTGTCGCGTTTGACGTCCTCAATCGCTTCGGCCAGGTCCCGCTTCCCCTCGAGGAACGCACAGACCTGACGGTAGCCGATACCGCTCATGGAAGGTGCGCCGTAGCCGTAGCGGCTTCGCAGACGACGGACCTCGTCGACGAGACCCAGGGCGATCATGCGATCCACCCGTGCCTCGATGCGGCGATGCAACTCACCCTGCGGGACGTCGAGGCCGATCCAGAGGCAATCGTAGCGGGAGTCGCCCTTGCGGCGAAGCTCGGAAAAGGGCCTGCCCGTCAAGCGACAGACCTCGATCGCGCGCACGAGGCGGCGCGGGTTGTGGCCGTCGATGACCAGGGCGCCATCCGGATCGAGCCGCTTGTATTCGGCAAACAGGTCGTCGACGTGGCGCGCTTCCAATTCTGCGCGCAGCTTTGGATCCGGCTTGACTTCGGGAAGGTCGAGGTTGTCGACGAGCACGTCGATCCAAAGGCCCGTTCCGCCCACGAGGATCGGAAGCTTCCCACGGCCCGCGATGTTGCGGATGCGCTCTTCCGCGTAGGGCTTAAAGTGGGAGACGTTGTAATCCTCGTCGGGGTCGGCGAGGTCGATGCCCCAGTGGGGAACGCCTTCGACCATCAGGCATCGGCGGGAACCGAACAGCTGACGGATGGATCCGCTGGTTTCGATCGACTCCTCGGTCCACTCACCTTCGGGTTTCGCGGTCCCGATGTCCATGTCGCGAAAAACGGTCCGCGAATCGACACAGATCACTTCGCTGTTGAAGCGTTTGGCGAGCGCAATCCCGATGGCAGTCTTGCCGCTCGCAGTCGGACCGACGAGGGTGATGATTTTTGGGTTGGGCATAGACGAACGACGGCAACCCCCTATTATCACATCCCAATAAGTTACTGACATTTTTCGGTATACGTTTTATGCCCTAAAAATAGGCTTGTCTGAGTAACTTTTTCGAATGTTTGCTCTATAGTCCCCCTTGGATAAGGGGGGACACACGTTCCGATTCCCGATTCCTCCCCTTACCAAGGGG
>JACQWJ010000029.1 GCA_016209325.1 Candidatus Uhrbacteria bacterium | reverse complement strand
CCTTTTTGATCTTTTCTCGGAGGGATTCGACAGTCTCGTGATTCTTAACAAGGATGGATGCCATACCCTGCCAGTGTACACGGTTGGACAGAATTAGCTAGTGGTTAATTGGGGATGGTATAACGTCTGCCAGGGAAGGCTATTTCTTAGGCCCACACAACGTAGACCACCCGATCCAACAGCTGTCTTTCCTCGCTGGTCTGGCTGCGATGTGTCAGGCAGCCCGTGAGGAAGGGTATTGATAGTACGAATCGCTTCTTGCGCGCCCTCCCGAGTTCTCTGGGGTAGGGCGTGTTTTTTATTCTCGAGCCACAAGTCCATCTTTGATGAGAGTTGAGATTTGATGTGCCCGAGCAGATCTCTCTTCTCGTCTTTCGTCCCTTCTTTCAGAATATATTTCGCACATGCATAGACGTCGATATCCGGCATAATTTCTGCGACCTTTGCGGTTGCCACATGTCAACATGTGTCTATTTTGAAATCTCCTCCAGCGCGTCCTCCAGGTCTCGCATCGTTGAGACCGCATGCAGGCGCTGGCGGACGGATGAGGCGCCCGGCTGCCCTTTGACGTACCAGGTGAGGTGCTTGCGGAACGTTACCATTCCGCGCTCACCGTACTGCTCGAGATGGAGCTTGGCATGCAGGCGGATGACGCGCTTCCGTTCCTCCCACGAAACGGGGGGCAGAGGGGATCCGGTAAGCACGGCTTCCGCCTGGGCGAAGAACCACGGGTTTCCCAGTGCGCCGCGCGCGATCAGGACGCCGTCACAGGCTGTGGTTTGAAGCGCAAGGGGAACGAGGGGCGCCGTGTGGATATCTCCGTTCGCCAGCACAGGGATGGAAACGCGCTCCTTTACCTGCTTGATGACGCTCCAATCGGATTTGTCCGAATAGCCTTGGCATTTGGTACGGCCGTGGATCGTGATGAGGTCTGCCCCGGCCGCTTCCACCACTTTGCAGAATTCCAGGCATTCCTTCGGATCGCTCCAGCCGGCGCGGATTTTGACGGACAAGGGAACGGAAATCGCCGCTTTCATCTTCTGGATGATGCGCGTCGCGAGTGTGGGCTCCTTCATGAGTGCGGCCCCGTTGAAGTTGTGCACGATCTTGTAGACGGGGCAGCCCATGTTGATGTCGAACCCCTCCGGACGGTGCTCCGCCTCGATGTTCGCCGCTGCTTCGGCCATTACGTCCGGGTCGCTCCCGAAGAGCTGCTGCACGAGTGGCCGCTCGTCCGGATGCAGGTCGGTCATCCCGAGCGTCTTCTCGTTCCCACGCACCACCGCCTCCGCCGAGACCATCTCGCGGAAGACGACGAGCTGCCTCGCCGGAGAGGCAGGGGACCCTTTCCTCCCCTCCCCTTGTGAAGGGGAGGGGAGACTCGTTTCCGTCTTCCCCCTCCTTATGGATAATGTAGGGCTTCCGCCAAGGGCGGATCCGCCTCCGGCGGAAAGGGGAGGTCCTGCGTCGATCACGTTCCGCCCCGAAATCGCTCGAACCGTGCGGCAAAACGCCGAGTCGGTCATGTCGGCCATGGGCGAGAGCGCCACGATGGGGCGGGGAAGAGCATTCCAGTCGAGGTTCATAAGCACCTCAGCATATCAGTCTTCGGTCCATGGAAGCAAGAAAAGAAATCTCCTTTGATTGACGTGTTTTTATTTTTCGGCTACCATTCGCGCGATTCGCTTTCCGCCTTAGGATTGGACGTTATTTTTTTATGCCGCAGATTCGCGACGACATTCGTAACATTGCCATCATCGCCCACGTCGACCACGGAAAGACCACCCTTGTTGACGCGCTTTTGAAGCAGTCGCACACGTTCCGCAACGCCGAGGCCATGGGGACGACCATCATGGACTCAAACGAGCTGGAGCGCGAGCGGGGTATTACCATTTTCAGCAAGATCGCCTCGATCCACTGGCAGGACAAGAAGATCAATATCGTCGACACCCCCGGACACGCAGACTTCGGTGGAGAAGTCGAACGCATCATGCACCTCGTGGACGGCTGTATCCTGCTCGTCGACGCGAAGGAGGGCCCCATGCCCCAGACGCGCTTCGTGCTCCGGAAGGCCATCGAGGCTGGGCACAAGCTCATTGTGCTTATCAACAAGATTGACAAGAAGGACGCCCGGATCGAGTGGGTCTTGAACAAGACCTTCGATCTGTTCGTGGACCTCGGAGCCACCGATGAGCAGGCGAACTTTCCCGTTATCTACGCTTCGGCGGTGAATGGCCTAGCTGGCACGGGGCCTGACATGGCCGCCATGAGGGACATTTCCCCTCTTCTGGATGCCGTTGTCACACACATGCCCGGCCCCCAAGCCGACGTTTCGCTGCCCCTCCAGGTCTCGGTCGTGAACATTCAGTACGACAACTACAAAGGTCGGATTGCGATCGGGCGCGTCGTGAACGGCGTGATCCGCCAGGCGCAGAATGTGGCTCACATCGACCGTCACGGCCAGATAAAGCAGATGCGCGTCACTGCCCTCCAGCTGTTTCAGGGCCTCGGAAAGGTGGATGCCGAGGAGGTATCCGCGGGCGAGATTCTGGCGATCGGCGGCGTCGAGAACATCCAGATCGGGGAAACGATCGCGGACGCGGCGAATCCCGTCGCGCTTCCCGTCACGTCGATTGAGGAACCGACGGTCAAGATGACCTTTGGCGTGAATACCTCGCCGTTTTCCGGCAAGGAAGGTCAGTACTCAACGTCGCGGAACCTCAAGGAACGCCTCGAGCGTGAGCTCTTGAACGACGTGGCGCTCCGTGTTGACCCCGGCTCCAAGGACGGCGCATTCGTCGTGTCCGGTCGTGGCGAGCTCCATCTCGCGATCCTGATCGAGAAGATGCGCCGCGAAGGGTACGAACTCGAGGTGTCGCGTCCCCAGGTCATCTTCCACAAGGACGGGGACAAGGTCACCGAGCCGTACGAGGAGGTTTCGCTTGAGGCTCCGGAAGAGTTTTCGGGAAGCATCATCGAGAAGATGGGCAAGCGAAAGGGCGACATGAAGGACATGCGCGTCGATAACGGCACCGCCTACATGGAATTTGAGATTCCGACCCGCGGGCTCATCGGCTACCGGAACGAGTTTCTGACTGATACCAAGGGTCAAGGCATCATCAATGGCCTGCTCCTTGGCTACCGACCATTCTGCGGCGACATCGAGGCCAATCCCCACGGCTCCCTCATTTCGATGGAGAACGGCACCACCATGGGCTACGCGCTCACGAACCTCCAGGAGCGCGGCTCGCTCTTCATCGGGGCCGCGGTCGAGGTGTACGCCGGCATGGTCATTGGCCAGCACTCGCGGGCCGAGGATATCGAGGTCAATCCTTGCAAGGAAAAGAAGCTCTCCAACATGCGTAGCAAGGGCGACGGTTCAAGCGTGGGCCTCGAGACCCCGCGCCTCATGACGCTCGAGAACTCTCTCGAGTATCTAGGCGAGGACGAGCTCCTGGAAGTCACCCCGAAGAACCTCCGTATCCGCAAAGCCATCCTCGACGCCAACTTGCGCAAGCGCGACGGCGCTAAGCGCCAAGCGCTCACCGAGGAGGCGTAGATGCGATCCGTATCCAAGCATGCAAACATGTAAATAGGCGAGAGGATATGCTCTCGCCTATGTTTTTTGTGGAGAATCTCATTCCGCCGTCTCGTTCAGCGCCTCGTCGGAGGACTGCTCGTCGGCGATGAAGCCGCCGGCCTGGATCTCCCAGAGCTTCTTGTAGATGCCCTCCTTCCGGATGAGCTCGGCGTGGGTGCCCGCGTCCGCGACGCGGCCCCCGTCGATGACCGCGATGCGGTCCATGCGGAGGATGGTCGACAGGCGGTGGGCGATGACGATGGTCGTTTTGCCGCGCATGAGCTCGTCGAGCGCGGCCTGGATCAGGCGCTCGGACTCGGAGTCGAGGCTCGAGGTGGCCTCGTCGAGTACGAGGATCGGGGCGTCCTTCAGGATCGCGCGGGCGATTGCCACGCGCTGGCGCTCGCCGCCCGAGAGTTTGATGCCCCGTTCTCCCACCAGCGTTTCATAGCCTTCCGGCAGTTCGGCGATGAACTCGTGGCAATGCGCCTTCCGCGCCGCCTCCTCCACATCCGCGTCCGTTGCTTCCTGGCGGCCGTAGCGGATGTTTTCTCGCAGGCTTCGGTGGAATAGCACCGGTTCCTGGGGAACGTAGGCGATCTGCCGTCGGAGGCTGTCCTGGGTCACGTGATTCACGTCCTGACCGTCGACACGGACATGTCCGCCATCCACGTCGTAGAAGCGGAGGAGGAGTTTCGTGATCGTCGACTTGCCGGCGCCTGAGGGGCCGACGAGCGCGATTTTCTCCCGCGGGGCGATGCGCAGGTTCAGTCCATCGATGACGGTGCGCGTCTTGTGATGGCTGAACGTCACGTCTTGAAAAAGGATTTCCCCTTCCGGGACCACGAGGGGAACCGCCACCTTCGCGTCCGTAATTTCATGCGGCGTTTCCAAGATATCGACCATTTCCTTGGCGTCGGCTGTGGCCTCGTAGGTGTTCCGGATAATGCGGCCGAAGTCCCACATGCGTTCGAATAGCCCAATGAGGTAGCCTTGGAACAGGGCGAAATCTCCAATCGTGAGCTCTCCTTTGGACCACAAATTGATGGCGATGAAAAGAATAGCCATTTCGATCGCGACCATAAACGCCCATTGGATCGCGTCGTTTATTTCGCCGAGGTTCCATGTAAACGTTTGTAGGCGTCGGAATTCCTCGGTGGCGCGCTTGAACAGGCTTTGTTCGTGCGTGTGTCCTGCGAAGACAACCACGTTCATGCTGTTTGTGACCGCGTCCGAGAGGATACCTGTTACTTCCGAATCCTGTTTCGCGCGCTGTTGATCGTACTTCAGCTTCCAGATTGCGACCGCGTAGTTCACGCCGGCGAACACGAACAGCCAGCCGAGGGTGATTCCGGCGATGAGGGGGCTCCGCATACCAAGAGCGACCGTGGTGCCCGTGATGGTCACCAAGAGGGGGATGAATTTCCACTCCACGTTATCGGCCAAGGTTTCAAAGGAGCGTGATAGGCGGCGCACTTTGCGCACCAGCGAGCCCGCGAAGCTGTTGGCGAAGAAGCGGTAGGAGTGGCCGAGGAGGTACGCGAACGCCGTCTGCTCCAAGTCCGCCATGATCCGCGGCTGCAGGTAGTTATTGATCCGCGCCAGGATGCGGTAGGCAAACCAGCGGCCTGCATGGATGCAGAGGATGGTGAGCAGTACGCCCTGCATGACCGACGCGACCGCTTCCGAAGGCCCTTCGGCCTCGGCCATGGTGTCGAACAAGCGCTTGTACAACCAGGGATTGAGGATCCCCAGGATCTCAGCCGCAAGCAGGATGACGAAAAACAGCCCGGCCCATCCGCGGTAGGGTTTCACGTGCCGGAGGTAGACCCGGACAATGTCGCGGGTTGTTGCGTTGTGGGTGGTTTCCATAAGAGGTTGAAGACTGGGAGGGAAGATGATTGGGGGTAAATGTGTCTCGTTTTTTCCCTCCTTCCCCAAGGAGGGGATGAAAGGGGAGGTCACTTCTTACAGGCGTTTCTGATAGCTTCCAAGACTCCTTCCAAATTGTTGAAAACGTCGGTGTTGGCGAATCGAATCACCTGGAGGCCGACGGAGGCGAGATATTCGGATCGACGCTGGTCATATGCTTCCGCCTCGGGTGTTCCATGAACATTTCCATCAAGTTCGATCACCAACCGTAGATCGGGACAATAGAAATCGACAATGTATTCTCCAATCCCATGCTGGCGACGGAATTTATATCCGGTTTGCTTCCCCTTAAGTTGGGACCACAGGAGTACTTCGGCAGGAGTCATCTCATTTCTTAGTGCTTGACGTCGAGAGAGATTCTTTACGCAGTTGAAGATGACGCGCATAGGGGTGACCCCTCCTTAGTCCTCCCCTTGGGGAAGGGGAGGAAAACGAACGTGCTTTTTCACTCTATGATCTTATCGATCACCACAGGCACATCCTCAACCGCCACCTCTCCCAACCAGACATTGTCCGGCATGAGGATGACCGTGGTACCGGTCGCACAGTTGCCGAGGCAGTCAGTCCGCGAAACCCGCACGGTCGGGTCCATCTCCTTCATCCTGGCTTTTAGGGTTTGGAACACCTCAAGCGACCCGCGCTGGGCGCAGCAGTTTGAGCCGTCCTCGCGCTCGTTCGTGCATACGAGGACCAGCTTTCGATAAGGTTTTTCCGCAGGACGCATACGGCCGGGAGTATAGCATTCGAAGGTCAGAGAAGGGAACGACAGGGACGATTGAGGGGCGAAATACGAATGGTGGCGAATATCCGAATGTGGATTGGAGATTGCGGCCAACAAGATGGTGTGTTTGTGCTATCATTCTCAACATCTATGTCCCTCGAGAGTCTGTTTTTTGAGATTGGCGGCGTTATTGTCGCGGCGGCGGGTCTATCGTTCCTGGCTCACCTGCTGCGCCAGCCGATGATCATCGCCTATATCCTGGCCGGCCTCGTCGTAGGCCCGAGTGTGCTCGCGTTTACGAAATCCTCCGACGTGTTCGTGACCCTCTCCCAGATTGGAGTCGCCTTCCTGCTGTTTACCGTCGGGCTCGGCCTCAACTGGAATCGCATCCGCGAAGTCGGCCTCGTCGCCCTGGCCAGCGGGCTCGGCCAGGTGCTCTTCACCTCGCTCGTCGGATTCCTCGTGGGACTCGGACTCGGGTTCGACGTCCTCACGGCCGTTTTTATCTCGGTCGCCTTTTCCTTTTCGAGCACGATCATCATCATCAAGCTCCTCATGGACAAGGACGAGCTCGACGCGCTCTACGGCAAGATCGCCGTGGGTTTCCTTCTGGTCCAGGACATGATCGCGATGATGATCCTCTTGTTCATTGGATCCCTCAAACCCGGCATGGCCCCCGCCGCGCTGGCTGTGTCGGTTCTTTTTAAGGGAGCGGTCGTGATTCTGTTCGTCTGGCTGCTGGCCAAATACGTTGCGCCGCGGCTCGTCCGTTTTGCAGCTACTTCGCAAGAACTTCTTCTCCTGTTTGCCCTCGGTTGGTGCTTCGCGATCGCGGGGGTCCTCGTGTATTTCGGCTTCAGTGTGGAAATGGGCGCGCTTCTTGCCGGCGTGTCCCTGTCCGGCACCCTGTTCGAGCGCGAGATCAACGCCCGCATCCGCCCGCTTCGTGACTTCTTCCTGGTTCTCTTCTTCATCGTGCTCGGGACGCACCTGCCGTTCGAGAATGCCGCCGCGGTTGCAGTCCCCGCCCTCGTATTTTGCGTTTTCATCTTGGTCGGCAACCCCCTCATCATGCTCCTCGTGATGCGCGGGCTCGGGTATCACCCCAAGACCGGTTTTCTCGCCGGAACCACCGTGGCCCAGATTTCCGAGTTTTCTTTCATCATGCTAGGGGCTGGCGCCGCGGCCGGATACGTCGACGCCTCGGCCCTGACGCTTGCTACATTCGTCGGCATCGTCACGATCGGGATTTCCACCTACGTCATCAAGTACAACGAACAGCTCTATGACTTCGCGCGCCCCGTCCTGCGCTGGCTCGAGCGGGACCGTGGATTTCACGAGGAACACGTACGCCGCCACGCAGGCCCGCATACCATCTTATTCGGCTGCCACCGCATGGGGATGGTTTTGCTCGACGAGATTCGGAAGCTCTCCAAGCAGTACCTCGTCGTCGACTTCGACCCGCATAAAATCGAAGAGCTCGCCGCTCTGGACGTCCCCGCCGTCTACGGTGACGCAGGTGACGAGGACCTGCTTGAGGACCTGCGCATCGAGCGGGCCAAGCTCGTCATTTCGACCATTCCCGATGTCGTCGTGAGTAAGAGCCTCCTCGCCTACCTCCGCATGCGCGACTACCGCGGCACCGCCATCGTCACAGTCAAACATTCGGCGGAGGCCGCAGCTTGCTACGCCGCCGGGGCGACCTACGTCATCGTCCCTTCCATTCTCGGCGCTCGCAAGTTCCAGGAGTTGCTTTTGGAAAACAAGGGATCCATAAAAAAATGGGAACATTGCAGGGAAGGGGAGTGCAAGAAGGCGGAAATACAGGGAATGACAGGAAAACAAGTGTAATATATTTTTGACAAATACGGCGGAATTTGATATTTTTTAGAGGAATGAGAAAATCAACTTATTGAGCATATGCCCCGTATTACGAGTTTTTTTGAAAATAGCCGGTTTCCCCACCATGAAAAGGAGGTACCCCAGGATTTTGATGATGAAAAAACCGTCGTTAGTTCAATTCCGGATAGGTCAGGTTCCAGACCGGGAGGGGGAGTCGGAGAAAACGTGGATCCCAAGGGTTTTCCCCGTGTGGCTTTGCAGGCAGAGACGGCGACGGAAAGGAAAGAACGGGAACCCGTACGTTTTACGGTTGGAAAAGCCGAATTCCTTGGTCATAAGACCCCGGAAGAAAAATTCTACACTGAAGACGTTGGGTTTGTCTCAGCCGACTCGGGTCTTCTTGTCGTCTCCGATGGTGCGGGAGGATATGCAAATAGCAAAGAGATAAGCAAAGCCATTCTCAATACGGTTTTGTTGTTTCAGGGAAAAGGCGCCCTTGGGGAACCGCACGGTAAGTCCGCCCAAGCCCAAGATGCCGATCTGGAGATCCTGTTTACCTTGGCGGCGGATAACGCGGAACGCGTTTCCAAGACATTGCGCCGTCCCAGCAACGTTCCAATGGCCACCCTGTTGATGGCTAGAGTCTATGAAACGCCGGAAGGGACGAAAGAAGCCTGTCTGAAGAGTGTAGGGGATTCCTTGGCGTATGTATGGCGTGCGGGCGAACAAAGGCTTGAAGAAGTTGACATTCCGCCTGACGATGTCTTGGAAAAAGATGGTGTTAGAGAAAATCTGTTTTCATCTGAAGAGGCGAAATGGATCCGAGACGCGACGGGAATAGAGTCATTCGTTCAAGATCTCGCACGTGCCGGCTATCTTTCACAAAGGGATGTCGTCACAATCAGGATGTCAACAGATTCGTTTAGTGCATTACGCGATATTGCCGGAGATTCAGAAACACAGATCTTGAAAGATTTGGTATTCTATTTCACAGGATATTGGTCCCACAACGTAAGGTCGAGATTTGCCTTTGGACGCGAAGTGACCCAGATGGTGGGTCGCAATTCAACCAGGGATACGGTCAAGATCGGATCAGGAGAGGATGCGCGAGAACTTCCTCCTCTGGTCATCCATTCGGCGGTTATCCCGTTCGGGCCCGAAGACGAATTGTATGTGTGCTCCGACGGCGTTGAGAGTCTGTCTTCGAAGCAGATTGCCGCTATTCTCGCACAGTCCGGCACGCCCCAGGAAAAAGCTCAACGCCTCGTGGACACGGCCGCGGCGGTTACGGGCTTCCGTCGCAAGCCGGACGACATCATGGTCGTAGCATTGAAGCGAGAACCGTCCACCATTAAACCTTCGCTTCGGGCCACTTCCCAACCAGCTCGCGTCCCTTCGGATTATTCCGAGCAAACGGTCGTTGCTCGAGATTTGGAGAATCGCTGGCGGCAAGCGCTTCGGGAACTCGGCGTTTCCTCCGTCGCCGATCTGGATGTCCCCGCCTTCGCCGTGGGTGACTTTTCGCTTCTCGAATCCGTTTCTGGTGATAGCAGGCCCTTGCTCGAACAGTTAAAAGAACTTTGGCAGGCCCTCCAGGACTTAAGAAATCCTTTTGATAACCGCTTCGATGCCGCAAGGAAACGCATTCAGACGGCGGGAGGTGTGCAAACGGCCAAGGGTGAAATCCTCAGGCTCGCGCGTTCCATCGCGTTTATAGAACGAAAGGGCAATGAGAGCCTTGCCGATGACGTTAAGTCGATATTGAAAAAAAAGCAGGATGAATTTGATGCCGCTCGCGCACCATCCAAGTAGTTTCAAAAACGGGCTTCACCGCCCGTTTTTTCTACTCATGTGAACTCTTGACATCCCGTATTAGCACTCTATAATAGTGAGTGCTAGGTTGAAATACCCTATGAATCTGCGTCAGGAATCCATTTTGCACTGGATCGTCGAGGAGTACGTCCGCACGGCTGAGCCTGTGGGGTCGAAGGTTTTGGCGTCCCGTGCCGATTTGGACGTGTCGTCTGCCACGATCCGGAACGATATGGCGGCGCTCGAGGACGAGGGGTATGTGCGCTCGCCCCATACCTCCGCCGGGCGCGTGCCGAGCGAGAAGGGGTACGCCTACTATCTCCGCCACTTCATGCAGGTGAAACAGGAGGAAAAGGACGTAACGCGGCTCCGGGCCGCCGTGCGCGGGGCGCATGACGAGGAAGCGGCGCTGAAGACGCTTGCCAAGACGCTGGTCGACTTGTCGGGCGAGACCGCGATCGTGGCGTTCGATCCCCGCTGGAGCTACTACACCGGCGTCTCGAACCTGTTTCAAAAGCCCGATTTCCAAGATCTCCAGGTGGTGCAGGCTCTGTCCGAGATTGTCGACCGCTTCGACCAGGTCCTGTCCGACATTTTTGAAACGGTCTCGTCGGAGCCCCAAGTGTTCCTTGGCGAGGAAAATCCCTTCGGCGAGAACATGGCGGCAGTCATGGTGAAGTACCACCTGCCGAATCGCCGGGTGGGACTCCTCGGCCTCGTCGGCCCCGTCCGCATGGACTACGCGAAGAACGTCGGACTCATGGAGGGAGCGAAGGAGGCATTGGACCAAGAACATTCCTGAACGAACTTATGGATATGCCACGTGACGAATTTCCATCCGAGATTCCCGTGTCCGAAGCGGACGCCGCTTCTCCTGGTGTGCCGTCCGAGCTTGAAGAGCTTCGGAAGAAGTGTGAAGAATACCTTGGGGGGTGGAAGCGCGCCCTGGCCGACTACGACAACGCGCGGAAGGAGCTCGTGACCGAGAAGGGCGCGGCCCGGCGCGCGGCGGCCGTCGAAACACTGCTCCTCTTTCTGCCGGTTATCGACAACCTCGACCAGGCTCTCAGGTTCCGTCCGCAGACGGATGACGCGGCCGTCAAAAACTGGCTGAACGGCATGCTGCAGGTGCGCACCCAGTTTGAGGACGCCCTGCGCAGTCTCGGGGCCGAGCCGTTCGGGTCGCCGGGAGAGGTGTTCGATCCCTCGCTCCACGAATCCGGCGGATCGCGCGCGGACCAGGCGTCTCCCGACCAGGCGGTCCTCGAGGTGGTTCAGCGCGGATGGAAGGCAGCCGGCCGGGTGCTGTGCCCCGCCAAAGTCGTGATCAATCACCTGCCGCCCAATGCTACCGACCAACAGAAGGACGCTTAATCTAATCTTTTTTTCCCAACGTATGTCGAAGATTCTCGGTATCGACCTCGGCACCACCAATTCCTGCATGGCCGTCATTGAGGGCGGCCAGCCCAAGGTCCTCGAAAACAAGGAAGGCGCCCGCACCACTCCTTCGGTCGTGGCTGCCGCCAAGAACGGTGAACGTCTCGTCGGCGCGACGGCCAAGCGCCAGTCGGTCACGAACCCGGAGAACACACTGTTTTCGATCAAGCGCCTGATCGGCCGCCGTTGGGACGATACTGAGGTTCAGCACGACCTGAAGATCATGCCCTACAAGATTTCGAAGCGCGATGACGGGGTGGCGGTCAAGATCGGCGACAAGGAGTTCTCGCCCGAGGAAATTTCGGCCATGATCCTCCGGAAGCTCAAGGAGGACGCCGAGGAGAAGCTGGGGGGAAAGATTACCGAGGCGGTCATCACTGTGCCCGCCTACTTTGACGACGCCCAGCGCCACGCGACCAAGGTCGCGGGTGAGATCGCGGGCCTCACCGTCCGCCGCATCATCAACGAGCCCACAGCCGCGGCCCTGGCCTACGGCTTCGACAAGAAGGCAGGACAAAAGATTTTGGTCTACGACCTCGGCGGTGGCACATTCGACGTGTCGATCCTCGAGGTGTCGGAAGACACGGTCGAGGTGAAGGCGACGAACGGCGATACCCACCTCGGTGGCGATGACTTCGACCGGCGGATCATCGACTGGGTCATTCAGACATTTAGGGCGGAGGATGGCATCGACCTTGGCAAGGACCCGCTCGCCCTCCAGCGCATTAAGGACGCCGCCGAGAAGGCCAAGATCGAGCTGTCAACCACTCAGCAGACCGAGATCAACCAACCCTTCATCACGAGCGGTGCCGACGGCCCCAAGCACCTCCTCCTTACTCTCACCCGCGCCAAGCTCGAGGAGCTGATCGGCGACCTGGCCGAAAAGACATTTGGGCCGGTCAAGGCCGCGCTTCAGGATGCCAAGCTCGGCAAGGGCGACATCGAGGAGATTGTCATGGTGGGAGGTATGACGCGCATGCCCCTCATTCAGAAGAAGGTCGAGGAGTTCTTCGGTAAGAAGCCGAACGTCACGGTGAACCCAGATGAGGTGGTGGCAATCGGCGCTGCGGTCCAGGCGGGCGTGCTGTCCGGCGAGGTGCGCGATGTCCTGCTGCTTGACGTCACCCCGCTCTCGCTCGGTATTGAGACCTTGGGAGGCGTCATGACTCCCCTCATCACACGGAACACAACGATCCCGACCAGCAAAGCCCAAACATTTTCTACGGCCGCCGACGGTCAGACCACGGTCGAGATCCAAGTGCTCCAGGGCGAGCGTCCCATGGCTGCCGACAACAAGAACCTCGGACGCTTCATCCTGTCCGGCATTCCGCCGGCGCCCCGCGGCGTGCCACAGGTCGAGGTCAAATTCGACATCGACGCGAACGGGATTCTCCAGGTGTCCGCCACCGACAAGGCGAGCGGCAAGAAGCAGGAGATTACGATTACGGCTTCGACGGGCCTGTCCAAGGACGAAGTCGAGCGTATGAAACGCGAGGCCGAGGAGCATGCCCAGGAAGACCAGAAGAAGCGCGAGCGCATCGAGCACAGGAACCTGGCCGAAACCATGGTCTATACCTCCGAGAAGATGCTGAAGGACGCGGGGGATAAGGTTTCCGCCGACGAGCGCGCGGACGTCGAGGCGAAGATTGCCGCCTTAAAGCAGGTCATGGAGGGCGATGATCATGAGGCGATCAAGCGTGCGGCCGATGCGCTTTCCGAGGCCGCTCAGAAGGTCGGAGCCAAGATGTACCAGCAGGAACAAGCAGCGCCGGGCGCGTCCGATCCTGGGAGTCAGACGTCCGGCCCCGCGGATGGAGAGCCAATCGACGCCGAATTCACCGATAAGAAAGAGAACGAATAATCATCATGGCCGCCGCCATCAAACCGCTTCCGAACCAGCGCCCGCCCGCCGGCCTTGAAGAGCGCTTTGCCGCCCACATGGCGGTTGAGGCCGGCTGCGCGACTGAGCTCCTTGTGCCTCCCGCAAAGGAATGCCCGCGTCCCGTGCACGCCGCCTACGCACTCGCCGCGTGGCATCCCATCACGCTCCTCTTCGTTGTAGTCATCCTTGCAATGATTGTTCACCTTGCCTTCCAACCGAAGGATTAGCCCTGCCTCTGTGTCTGGAAAAGATTATTACCATGTGCTCGGTATTTCGCGCGACGCCTCGCAGGACGAAGTTAAGCGTGCGTTCCGCGCCTTGGCCCACAAGCACCATCCTGACAAGGCGGGAGGTGACGAGGAGAAGTTCAAGGAGATCAACGCGGCCTACCAGGTGCTTGGCGACCCAGAGAAGCGACAAAAATACGACCAATTCGGCTCGGCCGCTTTTGACGGCTCCCAAGGTGCTCCCGGACAGGGAGGCGCCGGGTTTTCCGGTTTCGATTTTTCGGGCGGTGGCTTTGAGGACCTAGGCGACCTGTTCGGCGACATGTTCGGATTCGGGGGTGGGGGGCGGCGTCGGAAGGCCGCGCAGGGAAATCACATCGAAATGGACTTAGCATTGACGTTCGAGGAAAGCGTCTTCGGGGCGAAGAAGGAGGTGACGCTGACCAAGCCCTCTGTCTGCGTTCGCTGCACGGGTACAGGCGCCGAACCTGGCACGTCCTTGAAGTCCTGCGCGACCTGTGGCGGATCCGGCGTTCGGACCTCCGTCCAGCGGACCGTGTTCGGAAACATCCAGTCCCGGACAGCCTGTTCCGCATGCGCGGGAAGCGGTCAGGTCCCGGAAAAGCCCTGTACGGATTGTCACGGTTCTGGCATTGCGCACCAGAAAAAGACGATGAGCGTGGATATTCCGAGTGGTGTCGAGACAGACAACCTCATTCGCCTGAGAGGCGAAGGCGAGGGGGTCAAGGGAGGCATCGCCGGAGACTTGTATCTGCGCATGCGCGTGCGTCCCGACCCGCGCTTCACCCGCGACGGCGAAACCATCCTGTCCGCGTGTTCCATCGGGTTCACTCAGGCGGCACTCGGCGACACGGTCGACGTCGAGACCGTGGACGGCCCGGTCGAGCTTCGTATCCCCGCCGGCACCCAGTCGGACACGCCGTTCCGCCTGCGCGGAAAAGGCGTCCCGATCCGCGGGCGGCGCGGGGACCACATTGTCACTGTTCGTGTCACGACGCCGCGTCATCTGTCACGCAAGCAGCGTCAACTCTTGGAGGACCTGGGGCTGCGGGGCGAATGATGAGGGACCTCCATCCCTTTTTCAGAAGTCCCATGATATACTACGGAGGATTTTTATCTTGACTCCTATATGGGACTGTTCGGGGGAGCGGCCAAAAAGCGGTTCGTGGGCATCGACCTCGGGAGCAGCGGCATCAAGGCAGTCGAACTTCTGAACGAGAAGGGACGCGCACGCCTCATGACCTACGGCTATTCCCAGAGCCGTTCCGGTGAGAACCTCTTTTCTCCCCTTGAGCGTCCCAAGGAGGCGGCCGACCTGCTGGTCAAGGTCTGTAAGCAGGCCGGCATCGGGCCCGTGAAGGCCGTGGCTGCCCTGCCCATGGCGAGCGTGTTCTCGGCCGTTATTTCGGTTCCCCGCGAAAAGGACGAAAAGCATCTTAAGGAGGCGATCAACGTCCAGGTCCGTAAGCTCACTCCCATGCCTCTTGAGGAGATGATCACCTATTCCACCTTCATCGACCCGTGGAAACACATGCCTAAAGCCAAGGACGCGAGCAAGCCGTCCGACGCGCCTTCCGCCGACCACGTGCGCGTTCTTGTGACAGGCACGGCCAAGTCCATGGTCCAAAAGTACTTGGAAGTTTTCAAGCTGGCCAAGGTCGAACTCCAGGCCATCGACACCGAGGCTTTTGCCCTCATTCGCTCCCTGGTGGGGAAGGACAAGGGCACAGTCTTGATCCTTGACGTCGGCCATACTCAGACGAACCTCTCCATCGTCGATAAGGGTGTCCCCTTTCTCAATCGGAGTATGCATGTGGGAGGAGCCGTCGTGACAGACCAGATTGCCTCACAGCTGGGTATTTCCGTCGACCAAGCCGAACAGATGAAACATGATCTCGGAACATCGGCCGCTCCTGGCGCGGAAGGTGGTTCCACCGCTTTTCTCGATTCCCTCATTCAGCCCATCCTCCACGAGATCCGTTACGCCTTTGACTTGTACGCCCGCATGGAGCTGACCGAGAGCAAGCGTGTAGAAAAAATTATTTTAACCGGCGGATCCTCGCACCTTCCGCAAATAGATGTCGCGCTTTCCCGCGCCCTCAACCTGAACGTCTATCGGGGAGACCCGTGGGCGCGCGTGGTGGTTCCCGAAGCCTTGCGATCCGTTCTCGACGAAGTGGGACCGCGCTTGTCCGTGGCCGTTGGCCTCGCCATGCGCGAGATAGACTGATGCGTATGACAACACGGAAACCCTACGTCCTACTGCTCGAGGAAGACGCGCGTTTGGCTGAAGCCTACGGCCGGCGTTTGGAGATGCGTCACTGCCGTGTAAAGATCGTACGGACTGTTGCGGAAGCCAAGCGGCGCATGCGTCCCGCGGTTCCGGATGTCCTGGTCCTTGACGCCGCGACGCAGGACGGTCAGGGAATGGCGTTGATCCAATGGCTCCGCTCCCATCCGACCACGCTGACGCTACCGATTCTCGTCCTCGCGGCACGGACCGACCGTTCCCTCATCCGCGAAGCCCGGGTCGCGGGAGTCACGGCCTACCTCATGAAGACACAGGTTTCCCCCCGCGTCTTGGCAGAGCGCGTTGTGCACTCGTTGGTTGAGAAAGGGAGAACGGCGTGATAAGCTTTTTCAGAGATCCGTTTTGATTTTTTCCTATGAAACACACGCATCAAGGATTTACGCTTGTCGAACTCCTCGCAGTGCTCGCTATCATCGGCCTCATCGGAACGCTGGCCGGGGTCGCTGTCGGCTCCGCTCGCGCCAAGCAACGGGACGCGACCCGGCTGTCGCACGTGCGTCAACTGCAGTCCGCCCTGGAAGACTACTTTCTCGAGAATAACCGCTATCCTGAGGGCCAGACCCTGCCGCTCGGATACGGCCAGGCTGATTGCCTGGATGCCAAAGGTTTCCAGTCGAGCTGCGATGCGGCTGCTCCGAATGTCCTTATGCGAACGGTGCCCGCCGGCCTGTCCGCGGGACTGAAGCACCTGTCGAGCTGCGGGGAGGCGTCCGACGCTCTCTGTTACTCCCAAGGAGAGGAAGGAAGGAGCTATACCGTCCAGTTCGAGCTTGAGAATCCCGTGGTCCTCACAGAACTCGCCGAAGGCCTCAACTGCGCGACCCCGGAAGGCATGAAGCCAGGAGTCTGCAAGGGCCTGTAGAGGTTCGACACAAAATCTGTCTTTGCGAGAAGCGGAGTCCCGCCCTTCGCGAATGGCGGGATGGAGCGACGAAGCAATCTTCCGTTATGCGTTATGTTTTTCCTGTTCCCGCTTGCCGTCCTCGTGACGTTTTTCGGCGCCTGCCTCGGAAGTTTCCTCAACGTCCTCGTCGTCCGAACACGCGAAGGTCGACCCCCCACCGGCCGTTCCCGCTGCTCTTCCTGCGGCGTCGTCTTGCGCTGGAAGGATCTCATTCCTGTTGCCAGCTTTTTCCTCCTCAAACGCCGCTGCCACTCCTGCAGCCAGCCCATCTCTTGGCAATATCCTCTTGTCGAAGCGGGATCGGCCGCGTTGTTTCTCCTCGTATTTTTGGGCTATGTGGTGGGTCACCTGTTTGGAATTCCTCTTCCTGAGGCATCTGGAGAAGGTGCGCTCTGGGTCTTTCTGGCCCGAGACCTCCTCTTTGTGGTGTTTCTCATTCCCATCTTCGTCTACGACTTCCGTTACGGAGAGATTCCGGACCGCTTCACACTTCCCGCCGCTGTCATCGCGTTCGCAGTCAATGTGGCCTTAGGGATCCCAGCTGCATCCCTTGCGATCGGAGCGGCGCTCCTTGGTTGTTTTTTTCTCGCCCAATACCTCGCCTCTAGAGGGACATGGATCGGCGGCGGGGACATCCGCCTGGGCCTCGCGATGGGCGCCATGCTCGGTTGGCAGCACGGCCTGGTCGCCCTATTCCTCGCCTACGTCCTCGGCGCGATCGCCGCCGTCACCCTCCTCGCCCGCGGCAAGGCGCGCATGAAGACGGCTGTGCCGTTCGGGACCTTCCTGACCGTTGGCACCTTCCTCGCGCTCTTGGCAGGGCAGCCGATTCTCGAGTGGTATTTGGGATTCTTTTGAGTAGATGATTTTCTTGTTCAAGAAATGTTTGTATGATATGGATATATTTTTAAAGGAGGTATGGGAAACAAGCAAACAGCGACCGTGTACATCGATGGTGCCAATCTACATAAGGGTATTCATGAGATTGGTTGGAAGTTAGACTATCGACGTTTTCGGGTGTGGCTCTACGATAAGTTTGGGACAGAACGCGTCTATCTTTTTTTAGGTCTTGTTCCGAAATTTGCCGGTTTGTATCGCTTTCTGCAGGAGGCAGGTTTTACTCTTGTCTTTAAGGAAACCGTACATGATAGTACTGGCAAGGTAAAAGGCAATTGCGATGCAGAGCTGGTCCTTACTGCTACTCGTGATTTTTATGAGCATCGGTTTGAACAAGCTGTGTTAGTGACCGGTGACGGTGATTTTGGCTGCCTTGCTTCCTTCCTTCTTCAACAAGGTAAGTTGCGTGCTATTATTGCCCCGAACCGTGGCAGGTGTTCTTATTTTCTTCGGCGCATTCAAGTCCCTCTTATCTTTTTGAATGATCTTGAATCTGTATTGGCTGAAAAAGAAAAAGCCCCCGGTGCGGACGAAACCGCACAAGGGTCTTTTTCATCGTTATGACAGAATAATATACTGCAAACGGATTTCTGTCAACCATTCACATGAACAAGACCGAAGCCAAGGCACGCGTCCTCAAATTACGCGAGGCCGTCAACCATCATCGCTACCTCTACCACGTCCTCGATCGACAGGAGATCTCGGACGCGGCTTTGGATTCGTTGAAGCACGAGCTATACGAGCTTGAACAGCAGTACCCTGACTTGATCACACCCGACTCGCCGACGCAGCGCGTGGGAGGGAAAGCGCTTGAGAAGTTCGCCAAGGTGAGGCACCAGACACGGATGCTATCCATGGAGGACGTATTTACGGAAGACGAATTTGGCCGTTGGCATGCGCGCGTGGCGGAACAGCTAGACTCTCCTTCTTTCGAGATGTTCTGCATGGTGAAACTCGACGGGCTCGCGGTATCGCTTGTCTACGAGGATGGACGCTTGAAGACGGCCGCGACGCGCGGGGATGGGTCGATCGGCGAGGACGTCACTTCAAACGTGTGGACGATCGAAGCCGTTCCTCTTTTCCTGCAGACTCCCACGAAAGAAGAGAAACGGAAACATCTGGGACTGCTGCGCATCTGCAAAGGGCTGGTTGAAGTGCGCGGGGAAGTCTATTTTCCCGTGAAGGCATTCGAGGCCTTCAACACGGAGTTGAAGCGGGAAGGGAAGCCGACGTTCGCGAATCCGCGCAATGCGTCTGCTGGCAGTGTGCGACAGCTCGATCCTTCCATTACCGCGAAGCGCAAGCTCTCGTTTTTCGCCTGGGACCTGGTGACCGATCATGGCCAGTCGACCCATGCCGAGGAGTGCGAGATGCTCCGCGTCCTGGGGTTCCGCGTGAATCCGGAGCGCCGTCTTGCGCGGACCGTCGAGGACGTCGCGGAATATTGGGACACGATCCAAAAGAAGCGGAACCGCCTCGGCTATTGGATCGACGGAGCGGTCGTGCGCGTGAACCAGAACCACGACTTCGAGCGCCTCGGGGTCGTCGGAAAAACTCCCCGCGGCCTGGTCGCGTGGAAGTTTCCCGCAGAAGAAGCGACGACGATCGTCGAAGACATCGAGTGGTTCGTTGGTCGGACCGGCGCGCTCACTCCCGTTGCCGTGGTGCGTCCGACGCCCGTCGGCGGAACGACGGTCAAGAACGCCTCTCTGCATAACGCGGACGAGATTGAGCGCCTCGACGTGCGGGTCGGGGACACGGTCATTCTGTACAAGGCGGGGGACATCATTCCGAAGGTGAAGCAGGTCCTGAAGGAACTGCGTCCCGCCGGGACGCGTCCCGTCAAGCCGCCTTCCGCCTGTCCTGCCTGCGGCTCGCCGGTCGCGCGCGAGGAGGATCAGGTGGCTCTCGTGTGTGTCAATCCGGACTGTTTCGCTCAGGAGCGCGAGCGCATTCTCTATGCGGCACGCGCCTTCGGCATCGATGGCATAGGTCCCCAGACCATCCATCTGCTGCTTGAGAGCGGGCTCGTCCGATCCGCGCCGGACCTGTTTTGCCTCACGCCTGATGATCTGAAAGATCTGGAGCGCTTCGCGGACGTATCGTCCCGGAAGCTTGTCGAGCAGATCCAGTCGCATAAGCGGATCCCGTTCGATCGCTTCATCCTCGGACTCGGCATCCCGAACGTGGGGGAAGAAACGGCGCGCGACTTGGCGCAGGCGTTTGGCACGCTCGACCGCCTGCGCTCCGCGTCCGCCGAGAATCTCACGGCCGTCGAGAACATCGGGGAAATCGTCGCCACGTCCATCGTTTCCTTTCTTCGAGAACCCCGCCATGTCCGCCTGCTCGAGGACTACCTCGCAACCGGCGTCATCATTGAACTGCCGCTTGCCGTGCAGGAGGACGGACGGCTGTCCGAAATACGCTTCGTGCTGACGGGTACCCTCGTTTCCTTGACGCGAGAGGAAGCCAAGGAACGCCTGCGGGCTTTGGGAGCCGAGACTACCGAATCCGTGAGCAAAAAAACGGATTACGTCGTGGTTGGCGAGGATGCGGGATCTAAGGCAGACAAGGCGAAGGCCCTCCGGGTACCTATCTTGTCGGAGAAGGAATTCCTGGCTATGATTGGGGGCGTATAAGAAATTTGTATGCAACTTACCACAGAAGAAGTGCGCCGCATTGCGACGCTGGGACGGCTGGAATTGACAGAGGATGAAGTAGAACGTTACCGAACACAGCTCGGGTCGGTCTTGGAATATGTTGCCAAACTGCAGGAGGTTGATACGAAGGGTATCGAGGAGGCGGCTTATGGCAGTGTTGCCGAAATTGCTGCGTTGCGCTTGGACGAAGCCGTGCGTTCCGATGCTGATACACACACACGCCTGCTTGAGGCATTCCCTAGCCGCCAAGGAAACCTTCTCGAAGTCCAAGCCGTCTTTGCCGACCGCTCGGTTGAGTAATCCCCGTATGACTGACATGGCACACATGACAATTGCCGAGGCAGGACGGCTATTTCGGGCAAAGCGGCTTTCGAGTCGCGAACTCACCCAGGCCTGCCTGGACCGGATTGCCATGCATGATCCAAGTGTTCACGCGTTTTTGGAAATTTCAGAGACCGCCTTGGCCGAGGCGGACGCGGCCGACGCACGCCTGGCTTCCGGGGAAGAGCTACCACCTCTTGCGGGGATTCCGCTAGGGATCAAGAGCATCATCCTGGTGAAGGGTCTGAAGGCCACGGCAGGTTCTCGCATCTTGGAAGACTACCAGCCCCCGTACGACGCGACGGCCGTCGAGCGTCTGCGTCGCGCGGGAGCGGTCTTTTTGGGCATGACGAACATGGACGAGTTCGCCATGGGCTCGTCGACCGAGAACTCCGCGTTCGGCCCCACGAAGAATCCGTGGAACCTCGAGCGCGTTCCCGGCGGAACGAGCGGGGGGTCCGCCGCGGCCGTGGCTGCCGGGTTCGTGCCGGGCGCGCTCGGATCCGACACGGGCGGCTCTGTCCGGCAGCCCGCCGCTTTATGCGGCGTGGTCGGCCTGAAGCCCACCTACGGGCGCGTGAGCCGCTACGGCCTCATTGCCGCGGCTTCGAGTCTCGATAACGTCGGCCCCCTCGCCCGCACGGTCGAGGATACTGCGCTGCTGTTCCAGACGATCCATGGCAGAGATCCGCGGGACGCGACTTCCTCGTCGGAAGCCGCGATGTCTCCCATTTCGTCCATTCCCTCGGATGTCAATGGCCTCCGTCTCGGTATTCCCAAGGAATACTTTGTGGAAGGGATGGACGCGGATATCCGCGCAAGCGTCATGGACGCAGTCGAGACTCTGAAGCGGGGTGGGGCAGAGGTGTGCGAGGTTTCCCTCCCGCACGCAGAATACGCGCTCGCAGCATTCTACATCATTGTGTTCTGCGAGGAGAGTTCCAATCTGTCCCGTTTTGACGGCATGCGCTACGGCCATTCCGCTCCCGGCAAGGACCTGCTCGAGACCTACATGCGCACCCGCGGCGAGGCCTTCGGTCCAGAGCCGAAGCGCCGCATCATGCTCGGAAGTTACGCCCTCTCGAAAGGCTACTACGACGCCTACTACAAGAAAGCTCTGCAAGTGCGCCAGCTGATCCGCCGCGACTTCGAGGAAGCGTTCAAGGACGTCGACGCCATCGTTACGCCCACCTCCCCGTCGGTCGCGTGGAAGCTCGGGGAAAAAGTCGACGACCCCCTCACGATGTACCTCTCCGACATCTACACCATCTCTGCCAACTTGGCCGGCATTCCTGGCATGTCCGTCCCCTGCGGCTTCGTCCAGAATCTCCCCGTCGGCCTCCAGCTCATGGGTCGTCCTTTCGACGAGGCCACACTGTTCCGCCTGGGCATGCACTACCAGTCCGTGACGGATTGGCATCTGCGAAGGCCGACGCTTGCGTAAAGGAACGCGATCGTTCTCCTCCCCTTCCCCAAGGGGAGGACTAAGGAGGGGTCACCCCTTCAGTGTCATCCTGGAAGGCGTCTCGGGTGCCGTTCGAATCGTTTGTAAGAAGTGACCTCCCCCTAGCCCCCTCCTTGGGGAAGGAGGGGAGAATGATTCCGTATTCCCCTCAATCTCTTCTGTGATCCCTTACTTTCAATTCACCCAGATCCATCTCGGTCCCCTCACAATTCAAGTCTGGGGATTACTTGTTGCGCTTGGGTTTCTCGCGGGGACGCAGGCGGCAGCCTGGATGGCACGCAAGCGCGGACTGGATTCTGCCGTGTTGTGGGACTTGCTCGGATGGATCGCTGTTGCCGCCCTCGTTTGCGCGCGCCTGTTCCACGTGTTCGTCTACGAGCCGCAGTACTACCTGGCGCATCCTTTTGAGATTCCCGCCATCTGGCAGGGAGGCCTCTCCAGCATCGGCGGATTCATCGGGGGATCGGTTGCGGGATTGCTGCTGCTGCGCCGACGCAAGCTGGACGTCTGGACCTACGCGGACGCGGCGTTGTTCGGCCTTCCGCTCGGGTACGCCGTCGGGCGCATCGGCTGCTTTCTCATCCACGACCATCCCGGCACGGCCACCGATTTTTTCCTCGGCGTGCGCTTTCCTGACGGCATTGTCCGGCACGATTTGGGACTCTACCTGTCGCTTGACGCCTGGGTCCTCTTTGCCCTCTTTCTCGTCCTGGCCAAGCGCAAGGCGGCGCCAGGAACGTACGTGACTGTTTTTCTCGTCTGGTACGGCGTCAGTCGGTTTTTTCTGGATTTTCTGCGCGCGTCCGGGGGCGCCATCGTCGATACGCGGTACTTCTCCCTGACCCCGGCCCAGTACGCAAGCCTGCTCATGGTGGCTGGCGGCATCTGGTCTGCACACTGTATGCATCGTCAGAATCGAAAAACTGACGGATAAAACTGACGGATAAAAGTGTCCCCGGCCAGCGAAAATGTCATGGGGAGTGGAAAGCAATAATGTCATGCCTCCGGATCATCTGAGTGGTGCATAGGGAATTCCTGTTAGGGTGTGGAGCCTATGACCCCTACCCCCTTATCCGAGAAGGAACTTCGTTTCCTGCCGACCATCTCAGCGGTTGTCCAAGGAGAACTCACCGCCCCTCAAGCCGCCGCACGTCTCAATCTCAGCGTCCGCCAGGTCCTGCGCCTCAAGGCTCGCCTGAGACAAGGAGGAGCAGAAGGTCTTGCCCACCGTTCCCGTGGACGCGAGGCTCCAAACAGGCTCTCTTTGAAGGAACGGGTTGAAATCGAGGAGCTCCTCCGTGAGCGATACTTCGACTTCACCCCGACGCACGCCGCCGAGAAGCTTTCAGAAGTCCACGGCATCCACCGAAACCGGAAGACCATCGCACGCGTCATGGAGGATATGGAACTGCGCGTTCCTCGAAAAAGGAGGCGGGGAGAAATAATTCACCGCCTCTGGAGGGAACCGAAGGCCCGTTTTGGCGAGATGCTCCAATTCGACGGCTCGTATCATGCCTGGTTCCAGGAGCGCTTCGTGAAGGAGGGTGGAAGCCATGAGGCCTGTCTCCTCTCGGCGATCGACGATGCGACAGGCCAGGTCCCGCTTGCTCGCTTCGCCGCACACGAGGGAATCCTTCCTGTCATGGGATTCTGGACAGAATACATAGAAAAACAAGGCGTTCCGCGCGCCATCTATCTCGATCGATTCTCGACGTACAAGATGAACCTAAAGGAAGCAGAAGGCTATGGCGATACCCTCACTCAGTTCGAGCGCGCGATGGGAGAGCTTCACTGTGAGGTGATCCATGCCCATTCCCCACAAGCCAAAGGACGTGTGGAGCGCTTGTTCCAAACCTTTCAAGACCGGCTCGTGAAGGAACTCCGTCTGGCAGGAATTAGCAATCCCCTCGATGGCAATGACTTCCTGAGACAGGTCTTCCTTCCTGACTTCGACAAGCGATTCGCACGCGACCCTTTCGTGGAAGGAGACCTGCACCGCCCTCTTCCCAAAACGGAACTTCTCTTCCTTCCCGAGATCCTGTCCCGTCACGACAGTCGCGTGCTCAGGAGCGACTTCACCATTTCCCACGAAACTTCCTCCTACCAGCTCAAACCAACCAAAGGACTCGCCATGCGGCCGAAGGATGACGTGGAAGTGAGAACGTACCCTGACGGAAGCCTGCGTCTATTCGTTCGGGGGAAAGCAGCTGTCTTTTCTTCCATTCCTCAAAAGACACGGATGGGACAACCACGGATTTGAAACAGAACGCCTCATACGCTCATTCCCGGAGCCGATCCAGAGTGGACACGACGGAACAGGAAAACCATCACGGTCTCTGTCATGACAGTTTCGTTTCCCAGAAGCCCATGACATTATTGTTTTCCGTTGACAACTGACGGATAAAAGTTGACAAACGTTTTTAAAAAATTTAGGCTGCGCTGAGCCTATCTTTTTGTTTATCCACAAATCACCTCTCGTTTTATTGTACTGGTATGAGCCATTCGATTAGGCTATCCGATGAGGTCCTGGAGCTTCTAGGCGTCTCCCGCAAGGATTTCGACATTTACCTTTGCCTTCTGCGTCTTGGAACGGCTCCCCTTCGGCGACTGGCCGAGGAAGCCGGGTTGAACCGGGGAACGGCGTATGACGCCCTGAAGCGCCTCATGGCCGCCGGACTCGCAAGCTACGTCGACGCCAGGACGCACCGCTACTTCGCCGCCCAAGACCCGACGGCGCTTCGTGGCCTCGCCACCCGCCGCGAAGTCGCCTTGCGCGAAGCGCGAACCGACCTGGACGGCCTTCTGCCTTCCATCGAGGCGCTGCGCGGGCAGAGCGGCCACCGTCCGGCGGTCCGCTACTACGAGGGTGATTCGGGAGTCCGCGACCTGCTCGAAGATGTGCTGGCTACCGCTGAGCGTTCCCACGAGAAGTCCTACCGCGTCTATTCGTCGGCCGGCATCCGCGACCTCATCGCGGGCGCCTGGCCGGGATTCACGAAGGAGCGCATCCGCCGCGGCGTCCGCGTCCGCGCCGTCGCCGTCGGCACCGGCGGCACGACGGCCGGCCTCGACCAGCGCAAGTGGCTGACCGACGCCGTCCAAGCTCCCACCTATATTTTCGTCTATCCCGGCAAGACCGCCTACGTCGCCGTTGATGCCTCGAAGAAGCTGTTCGGTGCCGTCATTGAGGATGCCGCCGTCTCCGCCACCCAGGCCCTCATCTTCGACGCGCTGTGGAAAGCGCTCCCCTAGGGCCTTTCCCGACAAGGACGCGATCAAGCGGATCGTCATCGTTCTGATGACGTCCCGCTCCGTCGCGCTCTTTTCCTGGAGGTTTCAGTGAATCCGGATGTCGTCATCGTCGCTGCCGGCTTCGGGTTCATCGAGCCCGGAGTCTCAAAGCTGACCGAAATTATTGATCCGAAAACAGGGATTTCCGTCATCGGGCATGTTATTCGCACGCTTCCCCCCTTCGTGGGGAACGTGGTTCTGGTATTGAATGGGCTTTATGGCCGACAGGTCATCGAGTCCGTGGAGCGGGATGTTCCGCCGGGTCAACGGGTCCTTACCGTTTACCAAGAAACCGAGCGGGGAGGAACAGCTGACGCCGTCCGATCCGCGCTTCCGGAAGTTACTTCCGACGAGTTCCTCGTGTTGTTCGCGGACATGCCGCTTTGGCGGACCCGGACGGTCGAGGCACTCATTCGGATTCACGAAGCGAAGCGACCTACCATGTCCATGGCGACGGTCGCGCTAAATGAGCCCTCCACTCCGCCCCCGCTTCGGGGATACGGCCGCGTTGGGCGCGCTCCCGACGGCATGATATGCGGCGTGTTTGCCGACGGGACCGACCAGGGTTCACGGTCCGTGAACCCTTCGCTCTACATATTTGAGACGAGATTTTTTCGTGATCACGTCGGTCTCATTCCACCTCGTCGAAGGACGGATGGATATTCCGATGAGATCGATCTACCCCATCTTGTTGCCGTGGCGGCGAAGAAGGCGAGGGGAGTCGCCGAAGTGCTGGTCGAGGATCCGCGGGAGGCTCTCGGTATCAACAATGCCGCCGACCTCGCCACCGCTGCGGCGATCCTCGAGCGGCGCAGGCTTCAAACGTAAGACGGGATGTCTCCTGACTCCCGTCTTTTCATTTTTTTATTGATCTTCGCATAAATAGACTAACTCTTAACATTCGTTTCAGCCTTATAAACATTGGCTAAGGAGTATAGCACCTGACGGTGCTATCCGCTTTCACCAAATACCATCTCATCTTCGTACCGAAGTGTCGGAGAAAAAGCCTGTACGGAAGAATCCGTTCCTCCCTTGGCCCTATCTTCCACGCCCTCGCACGGCAAAAGGAGTCCACCATCGTCGAAGGCCACGTGATGCCGGACCACGTGCACATGATGATTGAGATTCCACCCAAATTCGCCGTCTCCTCTGTG
>JACQWJ010000030.1 GCA_016209325.1 Candidatus Uhrbacteria bacterium | reverse complement strand
GCACACCACAACCTTCTTGCTTTTTCGTCCAAATGGACGGTGATTCTCTGGAATCGCTCCGTGAGTTGTTGTTTTTCCATAACCCTTCGTAGTCTACGGGAATAGGGAAAATTGTTCAAATTGTTTTGTTACTGTGCCTTAAGGGGATTCCCGCAGGTTCTGTTCGGACACGCCACGAGGTCAGGATACCTGTCTTTCCTTTCGGAGAGCGCGTTAAGAAGTTTGGCTTCCGTTTCAGGCGAAAACTTTTTCGCTTCAAAGCCTGATTCGCTGAATTCCTTGAGTTCGGGGTTGAAGACGCTCATAGGACTATCTTCGCGCGGAGGTCTTTTTTCCGTAGCGCGAAATGTTCAGGATGACGCCTACCGCTCCGAGCGACACGGCGAGTGAGGTGCCGCCGTAGCTCATGAATGGCAGGGTGACGCCCGTGATCGGCAGGAGGCCCACCATGGAACCGATATTCACGAATCCTTGGATGAGGAACCAGGAGGCGATGCCGATGACGACGTACTTGCCGAACGGGTCGGGGGAGGCGTTTGCGATCCGTAGCGCGCGCCAGAACAGGAGCAGGAATCCGGCGATGAGGAGCGCAGCCACGACGAATCCCATCTCCTCCCCGATGACGGCAAAGATCGAGTCTCCCACAACCTCCGGCAGGTATTGGAATTTTTGGCGGGATTCCCCGTACCCCAGTCCGAAAAAGCCGCCGGAGCCGAGCGCAAGAAGCGCTTGATTGATGTGGTACCCGACGCCTTGCGGATCGAACTCTGGGTTAAGGAGGGTCATGAGGCGGTTGTAGCGATACTGCGAGGTGACGATGAGGAGGGTGAATAGTCCCACTCCGGCGGCCACGAAACCGCCGATGTGGAGGAGCGGAGCCCCGGCCACGAAATACACAACGAGGGCTGTGGCGATAATGATCGACATGGTTCCGACGTCCGGTTGCAGCACCATGAGCAGCATGATGGTTCCGAGAACGGAAAGGAATGGGATCAGCCCCGATTCGACCGTTTTCACCCCGTGAGATCCACGCCGTTCAAGCCAGGCGGCCAGATAGAAGAGGAAGGTCAGCTTCACGATTTCAGCGGGCTGAAGGGAAAACGCGCCTCCGATTGAGATCCAGCTCCGCGAAGTACCAAATTCAGAGGCGAGACCCGGGATAAATACGAGCACGAGGAGACCAATACTGATGAGTAAAAATTCCCATGCCCGTTTTTTCCAAAACGTGTAGGGGATTCGACTGGCAAGGTAGAGGCCAATCAAACCCGGAACGAGGCCGAAAAACAGTTGGTGTTTGACGAGATAAAAGCTGTCCTGTCCAAAGTTCGCATAGCTCGTCGGACCCGAGGCCGAAGCCAACATGACGAATCCGAATGCCACCAAGGTTCCCACGATGGCGAGGAACGGGTAATCGACGGGTTGGATGGAATCCGCTTCCCGCATAAGGCTCAGGCTCCAAACGCGTCAAGCAGGGCCACCGCCACACCGAGGGAGGCGGACACCATGGAAATGACCCAGAAGCGCATGACGATCTGGGGTTCCGGCCAGCCTTTGGCTTCGAGGTGATGGTGGATGGGTGCGGACAGAAATACCTTACGCTTCCAAACGTGTTTGGAGGTGAGTTGCAGGAGGACGGACACAGACTCGAGGACGAAGGGAAATCCAATCAGAGGAAGCAAGAGCGCGGAATTCGTCAGCAGTGCGACCACTCCCAGCGTGACACCGAGGGACATGGCTCCCGTGTCGCCCATCATGAAGCGTGCCGGATGAATGTTGAACCAGAGGAATGCTAGCAGGGCGCCGAGGATGGCCGCGCACAGGGCTGCTAAGTCATATTTTCCTTGGGCAAAGGCGATGACGGCAAATGCCCCAAAGGAGGTGAGAAGCGTTCCCCCTGCCAAGCCGTCCAGTCCGTCGGTTTCATTTACCGAAAACGAGGTAGCGACAATCGTCATGATGAAAAATGGGATGTACCACCACCCGATGTTGAAATTTCCCACGAAGGGGACATGGAGGAGATCCCAGTCAAGTTTGAACGCGAACCACCAGGCCCCGATGATGGCGATGGCCGTGTAGACCATCAGTCGGTGACGCACGCGCAGTCCGCCCCCGTTCGGACCGACACCACGGATATTGAGGTAGTCGTCAACCAGACCGACCAATGCGGAGGCGACCAGCACTCCCAGGGGAAGAAGCGTCTGACTGCGGGAAAGGAAATTTAGGCGTCCTCCCAGAAGGTCGGGAAACCACGCACCGACGATGGCGAGCAGCAGGGTGAGGACAAGAACGGTTGCCCAGACCACCACACCACCCATGGTGGGCGTGCCGGACTTTTTGGCGTGCAGACTTGAAAACACCGGAGCCTGGGAGCTGTCCCGGATCCGTTTTCCCAGCTTCCGCGTCTGCAGGAAGCGCAGGAGAAGAGGAGTCCAGGCGAACGCGGCCAGGAATGACACGCTCGTGAGGAGCAGGATACGCACGATTTCAAAGGCCTCCGGGACCATAGCGTCAGCTCAAATGTTTAGCAGGACGACGAAGACAGTGGCCGTCAGGAGTGCGGCTTGCGCTCCCATTTCCGCCAGGGCGAGGATCGGCGACAGCACCGGTTCGCGGTGGAACCAGACGAGTTCACACAGCGTGTTCACGAGCACGAGGACAATGCCCGCGAGCGGAAGCGCGAACACAGCCTCCCAGGGACCAAACCGATCGATGCCGAAATAGATGTTGTAATGCAGGGGAATGTAGGATTGTTCCTCCAGACTCGGGATGAGGCGCATGGCAGGCAGGAGAATCATGACGAGGATCGCGAGGGCAGACGCAACCAACGACCGCCGATGCCAGGCGGAAGTGTCAAACAACTCCCGATAAACGTGCGCGATGTGCGTCAGACGTGACATGTGACAGGTGATTCCGTTTCTTTCCCGCCGTCCACGGACACAACTTCCTTGATTGTCGGAATCGCCTCGCACAACATGGCTTCCACACCCATCTTCAGGGTCACTTGGGACATAGGACAACCGCGGCAGGCCCCCTGCAGGCGCACGCGCACGACGCCATTCGCTTCATCCACATCCACGAGCTCGATGTTTCCGCCGTCCCGGGCAAGCGCTGGACGGATCTGTTCCAAGACACGTTCGATATCTTCTTTCATAGGAAAAACCCGGCGTACGGGCTCGCTCGGTTCATTATAGGCGTAACCGCCATCAGGCGCAATGGAGTAACCAACCACCGGACTAAGGTCCGGTGGCTTTGTGTCTGCCGAGCAGACAGATCTGCCGGCTACGCCGGCAGGGCGGCTGTGGGTTAAGAGACGAGCTTGTCGAACAAGGAAGGCTGTTCTACCTCGTTGTGGTGGTGTTGGTGCCTGACGTACCGACGGATGATCTATAGCAGTGTGATAACG
>JACQWJ010000005.1 GCA_016209325.1 Candidatus Uhrbacteria bacterium | reverse complement strand
TGGTCTAGTTTTTGATGAAACACCCACATACACAGAAATAGTTAATGGAACACCGAAATTATCGCTAATATTCGCAATAACAAAACCCCAGCATGATGCTGAGGCTTTGTTGGTGACCCCACGGGGAGTCGAACCCCGGTTACAAGGATGAGAACCTTGTGTCCTAACCGTTAGACGATAGGGCCGTGTAGACGCTCTTTCAATTCTTTTCGGATTATTCCGGAACGTTTCACTTTTATTTCTCGTTTTCTTGCCTCGGTTTTATCGGTAAATTTTTCTTCGTGTATCAGTTTGTAAGGACGATATGGTTTCGTGGAACGGGTGCGTCCCGCGTTATGTTGCTCGAGTCGTTTGAGCGTATGTTCGGTGATCCCGATGTACCAGCGGCTTGTTGGGATGCTTCCAATGATGTACAGAAAGTACATAGGTTGCGTGGGCCATGGTAGCATTCGTGGGATAGATTTGTCGAGTACGCAACTAATGAACGCAAGATAGGCAAGTACCTCCTTTGCATCCATCGCCTTGGTGATCCTTTTCTCCCTCTTTGCTTCTTCCGAAGCTCGGAGGATGTCCGCCTCTTCCTTCCAGGTTAGGCCATCGTGGTTCGGCACTTTTTTTACGATTTCCTTCGTCTTTTGGTCATTGCGAATTGAGAGGGTCATTATAGAACATTCGTGTATACCAACGTATGACCTTTACTGGCACACCGCGCACTCCTCGGTCGCGAAGTCGCGTTTGGTGGTGGTGCCACTGATTTTTGTGGCTTCGATGGGGGCGGAGGAGCGGAGGTAGTAGAGGGACTTCATGCCGCGCTTCCAGGCCAGGCGGTGAACGTCATCCATGTACTTGCCGCTGATCGGGGTGGCGAAGAACAGGTTGATCGACTGGGCCTGGCAGATGAATTCTTGGCGGTCGGCGGCCTGCTCGACGATCTCGCGCATGTTCATCTCGTAGCCCGTACGGAACACCTGCTTCTCGTGCTCTGAGAGGATGTCGAGGTGCTGGACGCTGCCCTTGGCGGCAGTGACGTCCTTCCAGACTTCCGGTGTGTTCGCGCCCTTCGTTTCAAGCAGGCACTCCAGGAACTTGTTCTTGACGAGGAAGCTGCCAGACAGGGTTTTCTGGAGGTAGGCATTGCCGGAGACGGGCTCGACGCAGGGGCTGGCCTCGCCGCAGATGAAGCTGGTGCTCGCGGTCGGCTGGACCGAGAGGACGTAGCTGTTGCGTTGCGTGCCCCCGTCGAGCGGTAGACCGCGCTCCTCGCCGAGTTTCCGGGAGGCCTCCTTGGTGTGCTTGCTGATCAAGGAAAAGATTTCCTTGTTAATGAGGCGTGCCTGGACGCTCTCGAAGGGTACGGACTTCGACATGAGATAACCGTGGTAACCCATGATGCCGAGGCCGATCGAGCGCTCGTGCCTGACGGAGTTTACTGCCTTCTTGAACTCGACCGGGTCGGCCATCTCGCAGAAGGTGTCGAGGTTGTTGTCGAGGGCTCGCACACACAGCGTGGTTAGCTCCTCGGTGTGCTCCTTCCACGCATCGTAGGCCTCGAGGTTCAAGTTGCCGAGGCAGCACACGGCCGTGCGTTCGCTGTCGGTCGGCAGCACGATCTCAGTGCACAGGTTGCTCTGGCGTACCACCAGGCCCTTTTCCTTGTGGTGGGGAGGAATTGCCTTGTTCACCGTGTCGATGAAGAGGAGATAGGGTTCGCCCGTCTCCGCGCGCATCGTGAGGAGCTTCCGCCACATCTCGACCGCGTCGAGCTCCTTCGTGACTGTGCCGTAGTGGGGATCGACGAGCTGGTAGGTCCGGTTCTCCTCGACTGCCTGCATGAATGCATCGGTGATCACGACGCCGTGGTTCAGGTTTAGGCACTTACGGTCCATGTCGCCGCCTGTGGGCTTCCGCATCTCGAGGAAGTCCTCGATGTCCGGGTGGTCGATCCGGAGGTAGGCGGCCGCGGCCCCACGGCGCGTGCTGTTGCGCGAGATCGCGATCGTCTCGGAATCCATGATCTTCAGGAAGGGGATGACGCCGGAAGACCGGAGTCCACTCGACTGGAGCGGCGCGTTCTGGCCGCGAAGCTTGGACCAGTCCGTGCCGATGCCGCCGCCGTACTTCGCGAGGAAAGCGTTTTCGCGATAGATGTCAAAGATCCCACCGAGGTCGTCGGGGACGGTGTTCAGGAAACAGGAAATGGGGAGGCCCTTGCTGGTTCCGATGTTCATGAGGACGGGCGTGGCCGGGATGAACCAGCCACGGCTCATGATGTCGTAGAGCTTTTGGGCGAATGTGCCGTCTCCCCGTGCCATGCCCGTCGCCACGCGCGCGAAGAAGGTCTGCGGGCTTTCGCAGACGTTGCCATCGGCGTCACGCAGGAAGTACCGCTCCCGCAGATTTTCGAGGCCGAAGTAGGTGAAGCGCTTGTCTGCTTCTGGGTTTAGAACGATTGCCTCCTGGATCGGGCGGTCCGTGGTGTAGTGGGGACAGTCCCAACTCCGTTTGTCTTTGGTCGCCTCGAGGATTTCGTCGAGGAGCAAATCACGGGCGGCCGATAGGTCGTTGTGGGAAAGAGCTTCGATCACCGAGGCGTAGCCGTGGGACATACAGGAAGGCGATTGAGGGGGCGAATTACGAATGGTGGCGAATATACGAATATCCTTTTGTGGGATCGGAAACCGAAATTTTCAATGGATATCAAGAAAGAAAAGTGGAGGAGTTAGGTCGCTTCAAATTCACATTCGTATATTCGTACAAATTCGTATTTCGCCCCCCAGCAGTCTTTCCGTTACCCCCAGTCGCTCAGGACGGAGCCTTTGGCGTATTCGGTTGCGCGGTTTTCAAAGAAGTTGGTGTGCTCCTTGGCGTTGACCATGGTCTCGAGCCATGCGAGGGGGTTTCGCGACAGGTAGCGCTTGTCGAGACCGAGGTCGTTCAGCTTCTTGTCCGCCGTGAAGCGGATGTAGGCCTTGAGCTCGTCGGGGGTGAGGCCGGGCACCTCGCCCATGGCGAAGGCGGTGTCGATGAAGGCGTCCTCGAGTTTTACCATGTCTTCGCAGGCCTGGTAGATGGTCTTGCGGAAGTCGTCGGTCCAGAGGTGACGGTTCTCCTTCATGAGGTCCCGGAAGAGCGCGCACACCCCGTCGCTGTGCAGAGTTTCGTCGCGGATGCTCCAAGTGACGATTTGGCCCACACCCTTCAACTTCCCGAGCCGCGGGAAGTTCATAAGGATGGCAAAGGAGGAAAACAGGCTCACTCCTTCCATGAACCCCCCGAACACCGCAAGGTTCAAAGCCAGTTCTTGGACATTTGTGACATTAAAATGTTGAATATATTCATATTTGTTTCGCATGGCTTCGTACTCAAGAAACACGGAATATTCCTTTTCCGGAAGGCCGAGCGAATCGTTTAAATACGCATAGGCCCAGATGTGGATGCCCTCCATCGCCGCAAACGCAGACAGCATCATCTTGATTTCGGGCTTGGGAAATGCGGGAATGAGGCGTGTATTGTAGTTGTTGTTGACCTCGATGTCACCTTGCGTGAAAAAGCGCAGGATTTGGATGATGAGGTTCGACTCGGCAGGGGACAGGCGGAAGCGGTAGTCGGCGATGTCGCTTTCCATGGGTACCTCGGTCGGCATCCAATGAGCTTGGTTCTGTTTCTGAAAATATTCAAAGTATTGTGGATACTCGAACGGCCGGTAGACGACCCGTGGGGTGAGGATGGGACAGGATCCGAAGAAGGAATGCATAGGGTCCGCGGGGACGTGGCCGAAAATAAAAACTCTTCCACACACGTAAGCCCCACCACTCGATTCGTGGCCACGGCCTTGGACGAGCACGAGGCATTATACAACGCTTCGTTTCTTTTGTATGTGGATAAATCAATATGTAGTACTCATTTTGATATTGAACCACAACATATTGTGTTTTAAACGAAATTTTCCAAGTGAAAAGGACCTCTGTGGAGAGGTCCGTGAAGGACGGCCGAGGGCAGGTTAGAGCCACTTTGCCTTTTCAAGAGTTCTTTCAACCTGTACGCTATTCATGCTTTCATCCCCCCTCCTGTTTTCTATGTTCCACTTCTACAACACTCTCACGCGCTCCAAAGAACCGTTCACACCCATCGTTCCTGGCACAGTTGGCATCTACGCCTGTGGGCCGACGGTGTATTGGTTTGCGCATATTGGGAACATGCGGGCGTTTTTGTTTGCGGACGTTTTGCGCCGGGCGCTCGAATTGGAAGGGATGGACGTGAAGTTTGTTATGAACATCACTGACGTCGGGCATCTGACGGACGACGGGGATGCGGGCGAAGACAAGATGCTGGTGGCCATGCGACGGGAAGGGAAGAGCGCCTACGAGATTGCAGCGTTTTACACGGAGGCTTTTTTGAAAGACCTGGAGAGATTGCATATCGAACCAGCCTCGGCCCTGACGCGGGCAACGGAACACATTCCCGAGCAGATTGCGATGATCGAGGAGATCGAGCGCAACGGATTGGCTTATCGCACGTCTGACGGGATGTATTTTGATACGTCAAAACTTCCTGCCTACGGGCAGTTGTCTGGCCAGGCCTCTTCGGAAAAGCTCGCAGGCGCGCGGGTCGACATGGGCGAGAAGCGACATGCGACGGACTTCGCACTGTGGAAATTTTCTTATCCGAACGGGCGATCCTTCGATGGTGCTCAGGATGACACGGCGTCGCAGCGTCAGATGGAGTGGGAATCGCCCTGGGGAAAAGGATTCCCCGGTTGGCACATTGAGTGCTCTGCCATGTCGAAGAAATATCTCGGCGTTCCGTTCGACATCCATACCGGAGGCATCGACCACATTCCCGTGCACCACGAGAACGAGATCGCGCAGACACTGGGAGCGGACGGCGTCTTGGAGGCGAACGTCTGGATGCATGCCGAGTTTCTCATCATGCATGGGGGCAAGATGAGCAAGTCGCTCGGCAACCTGTTTACGCTTCAAGATCTTGTTGACAAGGGGTACGATCCCATCGCCTACCGTTATCTTGTTTTGCAGGCCCACTATCGCACCAAGCTCGACTTTTCGTTCGAGGCGCTCGAAGCGGCACAAAACGCCTTGCACCGGTTGCGGAACGTGGTGCGTGATTGGGACGCTCCCGTAGACACCGGTTGTGCGGAATATGAGGTGCGTTTCTTTGGCGCCCTTCAGGATGACCTGAACACCTCGCAGGCCTTGGCGGTCGCCTGGGAGATGGTGGGAGACGACGGTCAGCCTTCGGCGGCTCGCGGCCACGCACTCTTGCGCTTTGACCGTGTCCTCGGATTGGGACTCGACGCGTACGTTTCCCGCCCCTTGGAAATTCCTCGGGCCGTTCGCGCATTGGCGGACCTGCGGGAGCAGGCTCGCGCGGCGCACGACTTTGCGGAGGCCGACCGTTTGCGCGCGGAAATCCTGAGCCGCGGGTTTGTGGTCGAAGACGCGACGGACGGCTGGAAGATCCGCGCCGCGTAGGGCGCCACATTTCGGCTTTTTGTGCCGGTTGTGCTACGATAGGCGCCATATGGCCCTGCCGGGATTCCGTCATCGTGAGGAAGCTTTACCTTCCATTGAGGCGCCCAAGTCTGACATCTTGCACCAACCCGACGTCCCCGCGTTCCCCGAGATTCCGGTTTCTCCAGAGCAGTCGGCTGAGTATTCACAGGACGCGTCGTCCGTCCGCGAAGCCGACGAGCCCGTCGTCGCTTCCATGTCGGTTTCCCTGGCGCCGACCGCAGTCGTCCCCGTCAAGGACGACTTCACTCAGCAAATCGAGGATTTCCTGGCGGAGGATCTGACGGACCTGTATCTCAAAATGACTCCCTCTGAGCAGAGGATTTTCAAGGAGAAGGGGGAAGAAACGGCCTCGAAGATTCGCCAGCTCCTGCAGAGCGCCAAAGTCAATGTCGGACAGATCCTCCGCCTTATTCGCGACTGGCTGAAGCTCATTCCCGGAGTCAACAAGTTTTTTCTGGAACAGGAGGCAAAAATAAAAACCGATAAGATTTTGGATGCAGCTGAAAAGCGTCGCAGTCAAGATCCGTTCTAAGCCATGTTCGCGACTTTGCTTCAAATTCCCCTGTCGTTTGAGGAGCCAGCGGCATCACGCACCATCGGTGGAGAATCCGATTTGTTTTTCGCGACGATCATTCTGTCGTTGTTGGGAGTCTTCCTTGTCGTCATTATCGGCCTGTTCGTTGCGCGTTTCTTTCTGCGTCGCCAAACCCACGGACGTCACGGAGGTTTTGCTGTTTCCATCCTTCAAATTTCCATTCCCAAGTTCCGCCGCGAAGAGGACGCCTCCCGCGAGGCCAATATCGACCAGGTCCGTCAGGCTATTGCGGTGACCGACTCCTTCTTTTCCACGATCGGCGGCCTCAAGGCACAGAAGGGATTCCGTCCCTGGCTCGAGGGACGAACCGACGAGGTGGCGTTCGAGATCGTGGCACGCAAGGGGCTCATCTACTTCTACATTGCGGTTCCCGCGCACCTGCGCGCGCACGTCGAGCAGCAGCTGTCCTCCGCCTATCCGGACGCGCATATCGAGGAGATCGAGGATTACAACATCTTCACGCCCGCGGCGACGGTCCTCGGGAGCTACCTCGTCTTCAAGCGCCAGAGCGGCTTTCCCATCAAGACCTACCTCAAGCTCGACACCGATCCTCTGAACGCGATCACGAACGCCTTGTCGAAGCTGGGCCCGGACGACGGCGTGGTTATCCAATATCTCGTGCGTTCGGCCCGCAAGGAATGGCGTTCGGGAGGATTGGGGCTCGCACGACGCATGCAGCAAGGGATGTCTCTTGAGGAAGTCCTGTCAGGATCGAAAAAAAAGAAAGGGGCCGGCTGGCTCAGTATGGCCATGGGCACCTCCGGCAAGCCTCCCGAGCAGCCCCAGCAGTACAAGCTGTCGCCGCTCGAGGAGGAGTGTGTGAAGGGGCTCGAGCAGAAGGCGAGTAAGGCCGGGCTCGACGTGAACATCCGCCTCATTGTCTCGTCGGAACGTCCGGTGGCGGCTCAGACCCTCATGAGTAACTTGCTCAGCGCCTTTGCCCAGTACAGCATGTACCAGTTTGGGAACGCATTCGACAAAGCCGTTCCCCATTCAAAGCAGACCATCGTGCGCCGTTCGATTTACCGCACCTTTGATGAGTTTTACAAGATTGTTCTCAATACGGAGGAGATGGCCAGCCTGTGGCACCTGCCGCTCCCGACCACCGAGACGCCAAGTATCCACTGGCTCGGCGCCCGTCGTGCGGCCGCCCCCGTCAACGTTCCCGGCCCGGGGGAGGGGATTTTCCTTGGCTACAACACCTACCGCGGCCAGAAGACTCCGATCCACATCAAACAGGCCGACCGTCAGCGCCACATGTACCTCATTGGCAAATCCGGCTCCGGAAAGTCCCAGTTTTTGGCCGGCATGGCGATTCAGGACATTCAAAACGGGGAAGGTGTGTGCGTGATCGACCCGCATGGCGACCTGGTCGAGCAGATCCTCGGCAACATCCCACGCGAACGCATCGACGACGTGATTGTGTTCAGTCCCTCGGACACGGACCGACCATTCGGCCTCAACATGCTCGAGGTCAAGAACGAGAACTTGCGCGACTTCGCGGTCCAGGAGATGATCTCGATCTTCTACAAGCTGTTTCCGCCCGAGATGATCGGCCCCATGTTCGAGCACCAGATGCGCAACGTCATGCTGACCCTCATGTCGGACCCAGAGAATCCCGGGACCCTGGCCGAGATTCCGCGCATCTTCTCCGACCAGGAATTCGCCGACTCGTGGGTGCGCAAGGTGAAGGATCCTGTCGTGCGGGCCTTCTGGGAAAAGGAAATGGCGAAGACCAGCGACTTCCATAAGTCCGAGATGCTCGGCTATCTCATCTCCAAGGTCGGCCGCTTCGTCGAGAACGAGATGATGCGCAATATCATCGGCCAGAGCCACTCGAGTTTCGACTTCCGCGAGGTCATGGACAAGCAGAAGATCCTTCTCGTGAACCTCTCGAAGGGAAAGACGGGGGAAGTGAACGCGAGCCTGCTCGGCCTCATCGTCGTGTCCAAGCTCCAGATGGCGGCTATGGGGCGCGCCGACATGCCCGAGGACGAGCGCAAGGACTTCTTCCTCTACATCGACGAGTTTCAGAACTTCGTCACGAATTCCATCGCGACCATCCTGTCCGAGGCCCGCAAGTATCGCCTCGAGTTGATCATGGCCCACCAGTACATGAGTCAGCTCGTCGATTCCGGCGGCAAGGCGGAGGTGCGCGACGCGGTACTCGGAAACGTTGGAACTATGATGACCTCCCGCATCGGCCCCGAGGACACCGAGGTCCTTGAGAAGGTGTACGCGCCGACGTTCTCGGGCTACGACCTCATCAACTCCGACATGTTTACCTGGTATGTGAAGATGATCATCGACAATTCTCAAGCCAAGCCCTTCACGATGAAGACCGTGCAGCCTCCGAAGGGCGATCGCGAGCTTGCGGACGCCGTGTTCCAGCTTTCCCGTCTCAAGTACGGCCGCGACAAGGCGCTGGTCGAAGCCGACATTCTGGAGCGCTCCCAGTTGGGAAGTCCCGCCCCACTTCCGCCGGTCGAGAGAACCCTCTGATCTCCGCGTTCCAGCCAAAAAATAGAAACAAAACCTATGTCCACCGACGACTTTCTGAACGACGACGGATCCCTCCCCGACCTGGACGAGGCCGTTTTCGAGCCGGAGCCCGAGGAGGCGAACCTGGAGTGCGTGTCGTCCCGGGCGGCGGAACCCGATCCGCGTCTCGACCTGGCCAAACGCATCTTGAAGCAGCTGCAGGAGAATTTGGGACAGGTCGTTGCTCTCCTCGACGGTGCATCTCCCGCTTCTGCCGGTTCCGCCGTGGCGCGGCTCGTCACGGCCAAGAAGGACCTGGAGCGCACGCTCGACGGCACGTCCGGCGCTCGGGTTCTGGAGGGCGTGTTCGACGGCCAGCACATGGTGGGAGCCGACGGGAAGAGCTATCCCGTCCCACCGAACTACGCCTCGAAGTCGCGGCTTGTCGAGGGCGACATCTTGAAGCTCACCATCACCCGTGAGGGGGCCTTCCTCTTTAAGCAGATCGGCCCCATCGCACGCCGTCGCCTGACCGGCATGCTCGCCTTCGACGCCGCCTCGGGAAATTACGTTGCCTTGGTCGGGGAACAGACCTATACCCTCCTCACGGCCAGCGTCACCTACTACCGCGGCGAGCCCGGCGACCATGTGGTGGTCCTGGTCCCGAAGAGCACGCCGACCGTGTGGGCGGCCGTGGAGAATGTGGTGAAGAAGTAGTTGGCTTTTCCACATCAAATAGATTGACAGAGAAGCTAACCTGTGATGGAATAAATTCATCCAGGTGTGGCACAGCCATTTCCTAGTGTCACAAGAACTCCCCCTTAAGCCAAATTGAGGCGGGAGTTTTTGTTCGCGCGCATCCTCTCGGGCCCATGATGGTAAGGATAACCATACCTGGATTGACACTAGGGAATTACCGGTTTGAGTCCGGTTGGGTCCACCACCCGAATCCGTATTCGGGATATGAACGGGATACGTCGCGCAACCAAAACCCGTCCGTTTTTCGGGCGGGTTTTGCGTTAGATATGCCGCAAATTCGGATCTGTTTTTCCCTTTCCGGATGAGGTATAGTACTGGCCGTTATCTTTCCCTATGAGCCAGACCCTCTACCGCAAATACCGTCCTCAGACGTTCGCTGACGTGGCTGCCCAGGAGCACGTGCGACGGACCATCAAAAACCAGCTGGAGACGGGGCGCTTGGCCCATGCCTACCTGTTTACGGGCCCGCGTGGGGTGGGGAAGACGACGATGGCGCGCCTCTTGGCCAAGTCTGCTAACTGCGAGGCGCGCAGCGCGGCGTGCAAGGCGGATCCTGGCGCTCCCGTGGATCCCGAGCCGTGCAACGCTTGCACGTCGTGCCGGGAGATTACGGGCGGCTCGTCGCTCGACGTGTTTGAAATCGACGCGGCCTCGCACACGGGAGTCGACCACGTGCGCGAGACCATCATCGAGGGTATCCGCTTCGCCCCGCATCGCGGCCCATACAAGGTGTACATTGTGGACGAGGTCCACATGCTGTCGATCTCTGCCTTCAATGCGCTGTTGAAGACGCTGGAAGAACCGCCGACGCACGCGCTCTTCATTCTCGCCACCACCGAGATCCACAAGGTTCCCCCGACGATCGTCAGCCGTTGCCAGCGCTTCGACTTCCGGCGCATTCCGGCCTCGGAAATGATTCCGCGCCTCGAGACCATCTGCCGCGACGAGGGCGTCGAGGTCGACGCGGCTGTGCTGCGCGAGGTGGCACGTCACGCCGACGGCTGCGAGCGTGACGCAGAGAGCCTGCTCGGCCAACTGCTCGCTCTCGGGGAGACGAAGATCGGCATCGAAGAGGCCTCGCTCGTCCTGCCTGCGACCCACGCCGTCGCCGTCCTCGCGTTCGTCGAAGCTCTGTCGCAGCGCGATCCTGTCGGGTCCATCCGACTCGTTAACGAATACGTGGAGCAGGGCATCGACCTGGGTTCCTTTTTGGACGGAACCATATCGGCGCTCCGCACGCTCCTGTTTTTAAACTTGGGGGGTCTCGAACGCTTCCAGGAAACGGTCGAAGCCGAGACGGTGGAGCGTCTGAAGCAGGCCGCCTCCGCCTGGCCGCCGCACGCCGTCACCGCTGCCATCGAGCAGCTCCTCGATGCTCGCCGCTCCCTGCGTTCCGAGTCCATCCCCCAGCTTCCCCTCGAGTTGGCTGTTTTGAAGATTTGCGACGATGACAAGGAGGGAAATTCGGCACCAGAACAGGAGGCTGCTTTGCCGACTTTGTCCGCGCTCGTCCCGACGGCGCCGGAACCCGTCGCTCCCATGCCCGTCGAGCCCATCAAGGCGGAAGGGACGGTATTCGGAACCATTCCGATCCTGAGCCTCGAGGACGTGCGCCGTAAGTGGTCGCAGGTGTTCCAGAAGATTCAGGCTTGCAACGCCTCACTCCCGCTTATCTTCCAGAGCGGCGAGATCGCGGCGGTGGAAGGCGACACCGTCGAGCTCCGCTTTGAGTATTCCCTCCATGCCGAGACCATCAATCGCGCCAAGAACAAGCAGTTGGTGGAAAAAATTCTGGCCGAGGTCCTCGGAAGCCAGGTCCTGATCCGCGCGGTCCACGTCCCGCCCAAGGAGGAGGCTCACGACGACGCCGTCCTGATGCTCCTCCAGGAATTCGGCGGGCAAGCGGTGTAGCAGCTCGACGCTGCACCGGGATCATGATGTCGTCGAGGTTGAAAAGGCGTAGAATTTGTTCGTATGCCTGCCTCTTCCTCTGCATAAATCCGTTTCAATCTCCGTGTGCACGACCGCGTCGCCCGGCACTACGACCGCCATCATGGTGAGATTTTCAATCCACGCGAGCAGGCGCGTCTCAGGGAGGCCCTTCGGCACGCATCTTCTTTTGTCCAAATTGGCGCGGATTCCCGTCCGCGCGCTCGACGTCGGCTGCGGGTCGGGGAACCTCACGTCGCATTTGCTCGAGCTGGGATTCCATGTGACCTCCGCCGACTTGTCGCCCGCGTTTCTCTGCCTCGTGGAGAACGTTTTGGGTCGACGGGCAGGCTGCGAATGCTTGCCCTCGACGGGGAAGGGTTGGCCGGGGCCGGACGCGTCCTTCGACTTTGTCGCGACCTACTTCGTTCTCCACCACGTTCCCGACTATCTCGGCCTGGTTTCCGAAATGGTCCGTGCCACGAAGCCCGGCGGGATCGTGTGCGTTGATCACGAAGCCAGCGAAGGGTCGTGGAATCCCTCCCCGGAGTATCTGAAATTCAAGCGTCAGGCGGAGCAGGCTATGCCGTTTGACTGGAGCAAGCTCGTCGATCCCATGCGCTACGTCAGCCGCTTCCGCAAGCTGTTCAACCCGCGCTACCAGGCGGAGGGGAACATCCATGTGTTTCCCGACGACTACATCGCGTGGCCGCGCGTGAGGCAGACGTTGCAAGAGTCCGGCTGCGAAGTCGTTTGGGAGCAGGACTACCTTCTGTTTCAGCGCGGCTACCCCGAGGACCTGTTTGAGGCTTATCGCGAACAGTGTGCGGACACGCACGTCCTCGTCGCGGGCAAACGTGCTGGCGCGGCGTGAGGTAATCGGATGTGGTAGGATGAATCAACCTAATCCCCTTATTCTTTACGCTTTCCCCTATGTTCGACCATGTCGGTATCCGCGTTTCCGATTACCAGGCTGCCCGCGCGTTTTACGAGAAGGTCCTGGCCGTGTTTGGCTACAAAGTTGTCTACGAAATGCCGTCCATGCCCACGTTCTGCGGATTCGGTGCTGACAAGCCCATGTTCTGGATTTCTCAGGCGCACGAGGCGGGCCATGCATCCCAAGGCGTTCATGTCGGATTCGCGGCCAAGGACCAGGCCGAGGTCCAGGCTTTCTACGCCGCTGGCCTTGCGGTCGGCGGCAAGGACAACGGCCAGCCCGGCCCTCGTCCCGACTACGGCCCGACCTACTACGGTGGCTTCGTGTTAGACCTCGACGGCAACAACGTCGAAGCCGTCTGCCATGTGCCGCAGGCGTGATTGCTCATATTCCAAAAATATAGGTATATAGGCGGGAGCCTCTGCTCCCGCCTCAATCTCAATCAAATCGCGCATAGACGGAAGGGGGCCTTCCGTCTATGTTTTTTTGAAATGTTTTGTTGCCACCCTTCGGACCCAGGTGTACGTTATTTGATGTTTCCTAAGTCTAAGTCTATGCCTCACCCATATAGTCAACTCTCAGCCGAACTTAAGAAAAAGTGCGTTGAGTATGTTGTTCTTCATTTGAAGAATGATTTTGAAGTTTCCCCGACGGGTCAGTCCTATCAAGAATTGTGTGAGGAGATGGATCCGTTTCTTGTGGATAAGGACCACTTGTATCAGCTGTTGAATGCCCACATAGATACGTTTTTATTATTTTGTGACACGCAGAACGGAAAGCGGGTATTGGAAGTTTTGCGGGAGACGTTGCCTCTGACCGATGAGGAGAAGGATGTGTTAATAGAATGGCGTGACCAGGCGTTTTATTCGGTCTTTGAGATACGCGGCACCACCCCGGTATCCCTTCAGCTTCAAGATCTCGTTTCCGAAGCGGAGTATGAGGTATATGTCAATCAGGAGGCGACGCCGACGGACATCTTGAACGGCGATAAGACGGGGCATTTCATTTCCTCCAACATGGCCCCCGTGCACGGCGTATGGTTCCTCTCCGGCACGCAACACCTGTTGCCTGCGATGGCGGAAGAGCATATTTTCACCGCATTTGTCCAACAACAATCCCCGGATACGTGGTATCGTCACAATCCCAAACGATTAGAGAAAGCCTTTCAGGTTCAAAAAGAACATTACGACTGTTTCGTTTCTGTCTTTGGGATCGACGAACTTTTTGGTTCCGGTCGCGACGTGGCAACGTATGAACAAACGTATTTTGAGGCATGGTGCCAAAAGGTGGGACAAACCTCGCCGCCTCCTCTGGGAGAGCGTGATGGCGAAGAGGAGTTTCTGCACGCTAAGGATGTTGGTCTGGTCATGGAGGAACGGGAAGGTTTGCATCGGTTTCTCAACTACGGGGCGTTTGTTCGCGTATTCGCGGATGTCAAGCCGCTTTCTTCTCCTGCTCGCGCGTTGGTCACGGACTATCTGGAGGATGACTCGTTACCCGCGTTCGTCTTTCGACGCATGCGAGACAGATACACGGACAGATTTCGCGAAGTCATCCGCTGTCTCGTGCCGTCGTTAAAAATGCATTTCGATCCCGTGGCGGATTTTACCTTGCTGATGGATACATACAAACCGGGTTGGCACGACGTGTATCCGTCCATGCATCCGATGAGCGAACGAGCTCTCAAGCACTATTATCACAAAACAGACATCGGGAGAAACGATCTGTGTCCATGCCAAAGCGGATGCAAGTACAAGAAGTGCCACGGGCGGTGAACCCGTGTCCCGCGGTTCGTTTAAGTGTCCGTTCCATCATCCGTTTTTCTCAAACAGGTCCAGATACTCCGCACACACGAATAAGCGGTTCCGTTTGAATCCGGTGGTTTCCTTTAATATTTTTTGTTCCTGGAACGACCTCAGAAGTGCGTGCGCGGATGGGTTAACACGCGCTTCTCAAAATCTTCCCGCAGGTCGATGATCTTCCGGAAGGTCTCCAAGGCGTTTTAGAGTGAAAACTTTTTGTATGGATTTTTATCGTTAAACTTTAGACATCAAGTTTACTTATGCAAAATAGTTTTGATACGCTTTATTGACAGGAGCGAAAAAAGACGCTAACGTTTTATTATAAAGTCTCCTGTGCCTCCCCTTAGGGGAAGTGTGCAGGATTTTTTTGCCAGCTTTTTTCGCTCCGTATGAGCTATATCATGCTCGATGAATCTGGAGATCTTGGATTTTCCTTTGAAAAAGGATCTTCGCGCCATTTTCTCATCACGATCATTTTTTCAGATTCCAAGCGTCGGCTGGAAAAGATTGCGAAAAAAGTGCATGGCAGTCTGCGCAAGCAACACAAGCGCGTCGGTGTCTTGCACGCGTACCATGAAAAGCCTGTCACCAGACGGCGACTCCTATCCGCTCTCAAAGACACGGATAGCAAAATTCTCGTCATTGTTCTTGATAAAAACAAGGTTTATACGAAACTCCGAGATGAAAAGATCGTTCTCTACAATGTGATCGCCAATATTTTGCTTGACCGCCTATTTGCGAAAAAGCCACTCAGTACGGATGGCGAAATCACGCTTATTGCCTCTCAACGCGAGACGAACCGGTTTTTAAACCAAAATTTCAAGGACGATTTGACTACCCAACTTCGCGATACCCATCAAAAGACCATCAGGGTTGAGATCGGCATACCGTCCAAGGAAAAGTCCCTCCAAGTGGTTGACTTCGTCTCCTGGGCCGTTTTCAGGAAGTATGAGTACGGCGATGACACCTATTACGACATCATCAAATCCCTCATCATCCAGGAATCCCTCCTCTTTCCCTAAAACAAAAAAACACAGAACCCCACCGCTTTCTGTCGAGGCGCCTTCCGGTACCCCGGCGGTGAGGTTTTACCTGTGATAGGTAGACGTTATCATGTTCGGATCTTTTTGGCAACTAGATCTTTTGACCCAATATGAAGACCGCACCCCGAGAGGTTAAAGCTGCTACGTTTCGTTTTTCAAGGCGTAGTACGTCGCCCGTCCGCGTCCGTGACGTTCGATCATTTTTTGGTCCAGGAGGAAGCGCAAGTCCAGCGCCCGCGTCGGCTTGGCGCGATCGACTAGATGCGCGTAGATGGCGTCCGTGATGGATCCGTGTCTTTCCAGGTATGTCAGAATCGCACGATGGTGCTCTTTCAAGCCGCTCGCGGGGGATGCCGCTGACTTCTCCAGCAGCCCCTTGACCCGTAGGAGCTCGTCGAAGACGCCGTCGGTAAAGTACTCGAGCCATGACGTGAAGTCGACGTCGAGCTCATAGAAATTTCCGCGCTCGCCGACCGTCAAAAAATATTTCGTGACATTCGCGTTGTAATAACGCTCGAAGCTGAACAGGTGAAAGATGTTGATCCCGAGAGCTCCGAGGAGAAGCGTGGTCAGAAGTCTGACGGTGCGCCCGTTGCCGTCCATGAACGGATGAATCAGGACGAACTGCTTGTGAAAGATTCCCGCAAGAATCAACGGATCAAGTTTATCTCGCTGTGTAACTGTAAATACGAGCAATTCCCGCAGGAGTCGAGGAACGTCTGCATAGTCCGGCGGCCAGAAGATGGTCTGTCCGACCTTGGGATCATTAACGAAGACCGGATCCGTCCGGAGCGCGCCGGAAGCGGAACGCGGCAGCAGCCGTTGGGTCACGAGGCCGTGCGTTCGAAGCACGGTTTCAAGATCGACCGCAGGAACTCCCGCGTCGGTCTGTTTCTTGAGGGCCAACAAGACTTCGTTGTAGTTCAGCACCTCCCGTTCCGAGTCACGGACATGCGCGGGGGCCTGTTTTAAGATGCGTTTGACGTCCGTCAGGGGCAGGGGATTGCCTTCGATGCTCGTCGAAGTGTGCGCGGAGACCTCCCGCGCCGTCTGCTCCAACGCAAGCAATACGACATGGGGAAAACGTCGTTTATTCAGGCTCGTAACCACTTCCGCGATCCGTTTGATATTCGCCAGAAGCGCGTTTGTAACGGTATATTTTGGTTGAAACATACGTCTAGTTGTTAGACGTATTATAGACGATTATGAGACGATTGTAAAATACTGCTTCAATCCAACATGAAGACCACACCCCGAGAGGTTGAAGCCGTGGACGATTCGGGGTATTATTTACGTTATCGAAGCTACGTCATATAGGAATTTTGTAACCGTATGATCCTCGAAGATGAGATGAAGCGACTCGTCATCGCACGTCTTGAGACCTTGCCCGATGGCACGGGTATTTCGATTGGTCCCGTGCAGGAACTCATTCGTCATGTCAAGCAAGGAGATACGATTGGACGAACGATCATCGAAGCGGAGATGCAGTTTTTGCAGGCTCTAAAAACAGGTGTATTTTATGGCACGGCGCGTGCTGGAGACTGATCCTTTATGGCCTACAATGTTACCGTTCCCCTGAAGAGAATAGAGAAGGAAAGGCTGTCGCGTTTAGCCATTCGTTTCGGACTTTCGTTGCCCGAATTTTCAAGGAAGGTCCTTACGGAACTCCAAGAGACGTTTCCTGTTGAGTCCTTTGAGGATTACGAACGTCCGAGGCACACAAAATCCGCGTTTGAAAAAGCGTTAAAAAATCTGGATGCTGGACGGGTCACGAACGTCCTATGAAGATCCTGTACGACCGGGACTTCGACAAAGCGTTGGTAAAGCTCCCTGTCCGCATTCAGAATCTCTATCACAAGCAGGAAACCATTTTTCGAAACAATTGGAGGGATTCCAGACTTCAAGTAAAAAAGCTCGTCAATCATCCTCTTTCCTTCTCGTTTCGCATCACTCGATCGTATCGGGTGCTATTTGTCTTTGTCGATTCGGATACCGCCTTTTTTGCCACCATCGCCCATCGCAAGGAGGCGTATCGTTGAGATGTTTTAGACAAGAATCCCTCCTCTTTCCCTAAAACAAAAAAACACAGAACCCCACCGCTTTCTGTCGAGGCGCCTTCCGGTACCCCGGCGGTGAGGTTTTACCTGTGATAGGTAGCCGTTATCATGTTCGGATCTTTTTGACACTAGACCGTTTGGCCCAACATGAAGACCGCACCCCGAGAGGTTGAAGCCGCTTGAGGGCGGTCTTCACAGGGTGCGGTCGAGCCTATGTTCGTTCCACGCAACTATTCGCATTCGCCCCCAAGGCAGTTCCCACGTAAAGAAAACACCCTCGCCGCAGACAAGAAGCGAGGGTGCTTCCGTGTCCGCCTGCGAGGGCGTGAGGTGCAGGGTGATCAGCCCTGCATCGTCGGATCCGGCGTGATCAGCGCCGGTTGCCGTTCGCCTGCCGCTGCTGCTGCCAGCGCTGGCTCGAGGTTTGGGGTCCGGCCTCCGCTGCTTTCTTGTCCTGGAACTCGCGGAGAGAGGCCATGAGCCCGGCGCCCGCGACCGGCTTGTAGATCGCCTTGAGGATTTCGAGCACCTTATCCAGGTGACCAGACTTGACCTCCTCCGCGATCAACACGCTGTTGCGATCGTCCCACTCGATCCGATAGAAGCGACACTCCGCATAGAGGCGCTCCATCGAGACGAGCTCCCGACGGTGGTTGAATACGATCGCCGCGCGCTTGAGGCGGCGGCTGTAGACCAGGGCGACGTCCGCCCCGGCTTCGCGGTTTGCGATCAGGCCCGCGGTCGGATGCCCCGAATCCGCGACGATCGCGATGGTGGCGTGACCCACCCGCTCCACCGTGTACTCGATGTGGTTCACCTCATCGAAATATTGGAGCCAGGCATTCGCAGCCTCACGGATCTCCTCAACCCGCACCTGCGAGAGGTACAGCTCGAAGAGACAGCCTTTCAGTCCGAACGGGGTCCAGGGGGAGTTCTCGTCGGCCTTGGGGAACTTCTCCCGAAATTCCCGCTTCAGCCGGCTGAGCTCCCCCATCTCGAACGCCCGGGTGTAGTGGTTCAGGACCGCGGCCGCCACGGGCACGAACCGCTGGATCACTGCGATCCGGTGGGCGGTTTCGTCCGCCCCCTCAGACACGACCTGATAGGCCGTATAGAGGAGGTTCGAAAACGAATTCGGGACTTTGTTAAGGCATCCCGCCTTCGTCTTCTCCCGCTTCCCGTTGTCCTCCGCCAGGTCCTCGAGCAACCGACCCAGCCGGCGCTCGCCTTCCTCGTCGAGGAGATCCAGGCTGCGGAGCCGCTTCACTTCCACCTCGAGAGCCGAGGTGGACCCGGGATGTGCCTCCCAGTGACGCGGGACATCGATCGCCTGGAACCCCGCGCGGGTCTCCGGCGTGGTCGTGCTTTCGAGCAGGAATTCGACATTTTCGGTCCACAGGGGATTCGACAGGTCGATTCCGTGCTCATAGGTCAACACCAGAACAGCCGCCAGCAGGTTGTGCATAGGCGGCGTATCTCGAACAACGATTCTGAGCATTTAACTCCCTCTTTTGAAAAAGAACCCGGACCGTATGTCCGAGCTCCGGGAAACATGACCCAAGAACACAACGGACCTATTATTGTATCATTTTTTATTTATTTTGTCAATTTAACGTAACACTTCGCCTTATTCCCCTTCCTGCCGTTGAAGTAGTTCCTGAATGACTGGTTGAAATCGATTTCTCACCCCGTCTAATGACCCTATTTGGAGAACGGTTTTTGTATCAATTTCGGTTGTTTTGACCCAGTCGGGAGCAGGTTTCTCGGTCGTGACGTCGAACAATGCCATCAAGACCGTGGTGGCGTACGGCGCCCACTTGGGGAGATCGAACGAGAGGATGACGCCTTCGGAGAGGAATTGGCACCCGCGCATTTCAGGATAGATCCGGCTTGGGATCGTCGATAATTTTCCCAGCGCGTTGCCCAATCCGTATTCCCGCATGCGCTCGAGGTAGTTTTCCGTCCCGTGTTGCTTCAGCCATAGCGCGTAGAATGCCTTGGCTTCCGGGTTTTGGCTCATGAGAAGCGGGATGGTTTCGGGCAGGCGGCGTCCCGCCGCTTCCGCTTCCGAGAGGACGGCGTTCACGAGGTAGTTTCCGTAGGCCTGCAGGCACGTTCCTATCTGCTGGGGGAGCGCGGAGACTGCTTTGCCGAAGACGTTTCCCCCCGCCTGACCTTTCAAGGCTTCCAATAAAAGGCTTTCCACCTGGAACGTATGGGGCAGCTCGCGGATGTCGGCCTGCATGGCTTCCCAGTTTCCGAAACGCGTTTTCCATCCTTCCCGTACGCGGCCGAAGTAGGGAAGCTCGAACGGGCTGGTTTTTGTGAGCCATTTCTCGACCGCTGCCTTCGTTTCACCGCGCAGAACGTGCATGCCGAACGCGTGCGCCAGGAAGCGCGGGGCTCCGAAGCGCTGGGAGCCGACGTAATTCGGAATGCCTTCCGCACCCGCCTTTTCAACGCGCTTTGTAAACGCCTCTTGGTCGAATCTGTCTTCCGTTCGGATGAAAAGTGTGAACCGGTTACCTTTCAGGTCTCCGCCCTGGATGGAGCCGTTGCTTCCTTTCAGATTTTTGAGAAAGAGCTGATCCAAAGATAGGCTACCAATCGCGTCGGGCGACGCGCCCTGTATGCTGATCCGCTGTCCGGTCAGAGCCATGGCGTCCTTGGTCCCCGCGTAGCCGATTTGGCGCGGTCCGAGGTGCAAGGCTTCGCTGATCCGCTGTACGGCATCCGAAGTCGAGATGCCGAGCTTGATCAAGTCCGCATGGATGACCGCATTCCCTTCAGGCGAATGTTCTGCAGCATCGCCATCGACCGTCACGACCGTTCCGTCCGTTTGTATCTCCTCGACGATGAAATCCAGGGGCGAATACTTGATGTAGCCCTTCGGAAGATCTTTCGGGTAGGACAGGATGCCGATGCGCTCCAGGAGCTGGTCCGGCGTCTTTTTCTCGTTCACGAACAGTTCCGGGCTCTTCTGCTGCTCCTGTTTCAGGAACTGCTGCTCCTGTTCCCAAAGCTTGTTGTCCGAGAGGGATGGCATATTGGCTGGCATGATAGCAGGTTTTTTGCCTGACTCCCAGCATCCAGATAGGCGCATGCTCCAAAATGAAAAAGCCCCCGATAGAGACGTATCTCCATAAGGGTCTTTTTCGTCGTGATGAGAATATCGTATCAGAAGATGGGGTAAAAGGAAGTGTTATACTGTACCGTGTACTGCCAGTCGGCGTTGCTGGTGCTCAACGCGTTTGAAATGCCCATTGCGAAACGTTTTATCATTTTCTTTGTATGACCCAACCAACCGCGCGTCCCCTCGTCAGCATCGGCGTCATGGTCCTGAAGGACGACAGGGCGCTCCTTGGCAAGCGCAAAGGCTCGAGCGGGGCGGGGGAGTGGGGATTATAATTTGAAATGCCTTTTCGTTTTCTATGGCCATCGAATTTTTTCTGGTCGCCGTCCTGGCCGCGCTCGCGTCGCTGGCGTTTTCCAAACTGGTGCTCGGCGAGTGGTGGTATTCCACACTGTCCTGGCGTCATGTGGGGATGTTGTTTGGCGTCCTGCTCGTCGTGTTTGAGACAGCCTACTTCGTTTTCCTGAAAGGATGAACGCGGGGTATGCCCAACGTGATTTTGACCAAAGGTCTGCCTGGGTCCGGAAAATCCATCTGGGCCAAGGAGGCGGTCCGGCGGCGGTTCGACGCGGTCAAGCGCGTCTCAATGAACGGACCTGCGGGTTCAGACTGTTGCCGTCTTTCAGTTCTTGCCGATGGCTACCGTCAGTTCTCTCAGGAAGTTCGTTCCACCCAAGCCTCCCGCCCTGCAGGATAAGGAGCAGGGGCACCTCGCGTTCCGGCTCCTGGCACGGAGCGAATTGCGGATCCATGACTTCGATGCGCAGGGATGACTTCCTGTGGTATGGTTTCAGAGCATGAAAGCCTTGAAGAATGTAGTCGTCACGGGGCATTTCGTCATGAAAGAATGCTGTTTTCCTTCTTTTTTATCTTCGTCTGTATTTTTAAGGAAGTATTCGTATGCAATTCACCGTCCGCAAAGGAGACATTCTACAGGAAAAATGCGACTTGTTGGCCATAAATGCCCTTGAAGGGTCCAAGGCAGATCCGCTCGTCGCGGCACTGGACGGGGCGACCGGCGGTCTGGTCAGCGCTGTCATGAAGGAAGAGCATTTCGAAGCCAAGTCGCCCGAGACGCTCCTCATCCGTCCTCCGGTCGGGTTTCCCGCGAAGCGCATCCTGGTGGTCGGGATGGGGAAGAAGGGAGAACTGAAGGAGGAGACGGTCCGTCAGGCGGCGGCGGTTACAGCGAATGCGGCCCGGGCGCTCCGTGTCAAGATGGTCGTCTCGGTTTTACATGGCCTTGAGGTCGATGAACTGCACCCGAAAGTCTGCGGCAAGGCCATGGCCGAGGGGGCGCTGCTCGCCGCGTACGAGTTTGCCAAGTACAAGTCGAAGGCGGACGAGCGTCCGCCGGTGGAGGCGTTCCACATCGTGCTGCCCGACGGCAAGCAGGTCCGTCCCGCAACCGAAGGGGTTGCCATGGGAGAGGCCTATGCCCGCGCGACGATCCTGGCACGCGACCTCGTGAACGAGCCGCCGCGCGACATGTGCCCGGCCGAGCTTCTGGCTGCCGCGAAGGCGGTTGCAACACAGAGCGGCGGCGCGGTGAAGGTGAAGGCGTTCGGCCGAGAGCAGCTTCAGAAGATGGGCGCGGGAGGCGTCCTCGGGATCGCCCGCGGGTCCGACCACGAGCCGTTCCTTGTGCACATGACGTACAAGCCTGCGTCCGCGAAAAAGCGCGTGGCGCTCGTAGGTAAGGCGATCACGTTCGACTCGGGCGGTATCTCGATCAAGCCGTCAGACGCCATGATGACCATGAAGTGCGACATGGCGGGCGCTGCCGCCGTGATCGGCGCGTTTTCCGCCCTGTCCACGCTGAAGCCGCGCCTCGAGGTCCACGGTGTTTTCGCCGCGTGCGAAAACATGCCCTCCGGCCGCGCGATTGTCCCGGGAGACGTTGTACGCGCCATGAATGGGAAAACCATTGAGGTACTGAACACGGATGCCGAGGGACGGGTCACTTTGGCCGATGCGATGACGTACGCACTCCGCCAGAAACCTGACATGATGCTTGATCTCGCGACCCTTACGGGAGCCTGTGTCGTCGCCCTCGGCGAGGAAGTGGCCGGCGTCATGGCGAACGACCCAGCTGTCGCGCGTCGCGTTCTGGACGCGTCGAAGCAGGCCGGCGAGCACATGTGGGAGCTCCCCCTCGAGCAGCGTTACAAGCGCCTGCTCAAGTCGGAGGTCGCGGACCTGAAGAACATCGCGGGGAAGTACGGCGGTGCCCTAACAGCAGGATTGTTCCTAGAAGAGTTCGCAGGCGGCATTCCCTGGGCCCACCTCGACATCGCCGGACCGAGCTTCGCGGAAAAACCCCTCAATCCCTACACCCGCCACGGAGGCACAGGATACGGCGTCCGCACGTTGCTTGAATTCATCCGTTCATTTTGACGAACATCCAAAAATAGGCGAGAGCATGTGCTCTCGCCTATTTCGTTGTGATTTTGTTCATGTTGCTTATCCCTCTCCCAACGTCTTCTCGCCCGGCTGCCACTCGATGGGGCAGAGCTCGCCGGTCTGGAGCGCATTCAGAACTCGCAGGACTTCGCCGACCGAGCGTCCGACGCCCATGTCATGGTAGAGGGCGAAGCGCAGGATGCCTTCCGGGTCGATGATGAACGTCCCGCGGAGTGACACGCCCTTTTCGGGCACCAGCACGCCGTAGTCGCGGGAGATCTCGTGGGTCATGTCGGAGAGCAGGGGATAACGGAGTTCTCCCAGGTCCTTCAGCCACGCCTTGTGGGAGTGCACCGAGTCGGTCGAACAGCCGAGGACGACCGTGTTCAGCTTCTCGAACTCATCGTAGCGCTTCGAGAACCCCGTTATTTCCGTCGGGCACACGAACGTGAAGTCGAGGGGATAGAAGAAAAGGACAGTCCACTTGCCTTGGTTGTCGGACAGGTTGTAGCACTTGAAATTTCCCTTGCCGTCAACGCCCTCGGCCTCGAACATGGGGGCCTGACGTCCGACCTGGGCGACATGCTGGGCATGGTCTTCAGACATATGGTGTTCCATTGCAGATAATGAATGATCGTGCGGATAACGTAGCATTTTTGGACGTGAAGGGTCAATTTTTGCCTGCGCTTACCGTCGTAGTTTGGTTTCTATTGACCCATTGGGCGTTTTTCTATTATACTTAGGGCGCTTTTTGCTTTTTCCACAGGTTGTATGTCGTCTCCCTGCCGTTCCCCATCTTCTTCGGACCAGACTTATTACCGCTTTGCGCTCAGGGCGCTTGGGGATTTTGGAGCGACATTGGCGGTTCCTGCCGTGCTTGCCGCCTTTGCCGGGATCTGGCTCGACCGTTGGCTAGGCACGGCTCCCTGGCTGCTCGCCGTTTGCTTGGCCCTCGCGCTTGGCCTCACCTGGCGCATGGTGGTCAAAAAAGCGCACGCCTACGCCGAGGCATTTGACCGCATCGGCACGAAGACCGACCCTCCTGACAGGCATCCCGTATGATTTCCGTTGCTGCCGAACCCCTCTTCTCCCTGGGTGGATTCCCCGTCACCAACGCCATTGTGAATGCCTGGATCGTGGTCCTTCTGTTTACATTCCTCGGGTTCGTCATCCGTTCTCGTGCGTCCCTCGTCCCAAAAGGATTTCTGAATTTCATGGACTGGGCGGTAGAGTTTCTGCTCCAAGAAATGGAGAAAGTGACAGGCGATCGCGCGCGGGCACGCCGCTTCGCGCCCATCTGCCTCAGCCTATTTCTGCTTGTCCTTGTTTCCAATTGGATGGGCCTTCTACCGGGAGTCGGTTCGATCGGTGTGCACCCCACGCACGGTGGGGAAGACGTCCTCATCCCCTTGTTTCGCGCCGCCACGAGTGATCTCAACTTTACGCTTGCGATTGCTGCGTTCTCCATCGTCGCAACCCACGTCTTCGGCATTCTGGCCCTCGGGCCCGTCGCTCACGTTAGCAAGTTTGTGAAGATTCGGGGTATTGTCCAGGCCCTCAAGCACGGCCCCATGGATGTGATGGTGGCCGTTGTCGAATTTTTCGTGGGGCTCCTCGAGATCATCAGCGAGTTCGCCAAGACCTTGTCCCTGGCCCTTCGTCTGTTTGGTAACGTCTTCGCAGGAGAGGTGCTGCTCACAGTTATCTACAGCCTGGTTTCGCTCGTTGTCCCGCTGCCGTTTCTGTTTCTTGAGCTGCTTGTCGGTATCATCCAGGCGACCGTGTTCGCCATGCTGGTCCTTGTGTTCCTCAAGTCTATGACCGAAGGCCATGCGGGGGAAGATCACGCGCCCGCCGTCGGAGCCGCAGCCCATTGAGCGTCGAAGCGACGAGGGCAAGGCATCAGCGCCTGACTTCGCGGCTCCGCGGTTCAATCTCTAAATCCTCTCCTTAACGATTAACGGTACGCGTATGACGCCAGAAACCGTCAAACTCTTTGCGAGCGCCCTTGCCATTGCCGTCGGAGGCATCGGTCCCGCCCTGGCCATCGGTCTTATAGGCATGAAGGCCATGGAATCGATCGGTCGCAATCCCGAAGCCACCGGCAAGCTTCTCGTTCCCATGCTCCTCGGCATGGCCTTCGCCGAAGCCATCGCTATCTACTCCCTGGTCGTAGCTTTGATCATTCAGTTTGTCCTCTAGTCAACGGATCGCTAGGCGGAAAGATCTCTTTCCTCTTGGCATGCGTTGATCAGCACATGTTATGTCAACAGAAGCAAGCGTCATCCAAGAGGCGACCACGGCCGTCGAACAAACCGGGGGGATCGCCGCCTTGGGGATCAATGGGAAATTGTTTTTGGCTCAGCTCATCAACTTCCTTGTTGTTCTTCTGGTGTTTTGGAAGTGGATATACGGCCCCATCGTGAAGATGCTCGACCGCCGTACCGAGACCATCGAGCGCGGCCTGGCGCATACGGCGGAACTCGAGGAGCGCCTGAAAAAGGTCGAGATGGAGCGCGCGGGCATCGTGGCCCAGGCTCAGGCTGCGGCTTCCAACTTGCTTGAGGAGGCGCGCACCGAACGCGCGGCCCGCCATCAGTCCGCTGCGGAAGAAACGAAACGCGCCGTGGCATCCATCGTCCAGGAGGGTAAGCATCGTCTTGGCCAGGAGAAGGAACGTATGATCGAGGAGGTCAGGGCCGAGCTTGCCGATATCGTGGTCGAAGCGACCCGCAAAGTTCTCGGGGAATCCATGGACGAACAGCGTTCATCTGCACTGGCCGAAGAGGCCCTGCGAACCGTCAAAGGCGTATGAAGACTCATGCCCGCCAGCTGGCCGAGGTCTACCTTGACCTGACGGACGGCAAGCCGCCTGTCGAGGTCCAGGAATCTGCACAGGCCTTCGTGGCGTTCCTGGCCGAGTGTCACCAGCTGTCCCAGTGGAGGGAAGTAATCCGGCGGCTGGACGCGGCGTGGAAGCGCCGGCACGGCGTCTCGTCGGTCGAAGTCCGCTCGTCCCATCCGTTTCCGCAAGTGTTCAGAGACGCGATCACCGCCCTCGCCCCCGGAGCGAACGTGGTCGAGCGAACGGATCCCGGGCTGATCGGCGGTGCGGTGATCCGTATCGACGACCGCGTAGTGGACGGATCCGTGAGCGGATATCTCGAGCGCCTCCGTACGAAACTCGTAGACTAACGGGATCTCTGCAAAACTGATGGATTTTCGTTGAACGGGCTATCCAGCCCCATGAGACGTACTAACGGTACGTTGAATGGGGTGGACGGGTGCCCGTGAGACGAAAAGACGCAGTTTTGCAGAGGTCCCTAACCTTTGCCTATGACTATCAAGCAGAACATCATCGACGCGCTGCACCAGCAGGTACGGGCGTTCAAAGCGGAGGCACACGAGGAACGCGTGGGCACCGTCATTGCGGTCGGGGACGGTATCGCGCGCGTCAGCGGCCTCTCCGACTGCCAGTCGGCGGAGATGCTGCTGTTCCCGGGCGACGTGTACGGCGTCGCCCTGAACCTCGAGGAGGAAACCGTGGGCGCCATCGTGCTCGGCGACGCCTCCAAGATCAAGGAGGGGAACACCGTCAAGTCGACGGGCCGCATCCTTTCCATTCCGGTTTCGGACGCAGTGGTCGGCCGCGTGCTCGATCCGCTCGGTAACCCGGTGGACGGCAAGGGGTCCTTCAAAGCCGAGGCCTACGCGCCGATCGAGAAAATCGCGCCAGGTGTCATGTCCCGCAAGTCGGTCGGTGTCCCGCTTCACACGGGTATCAAGGCGATCGACGCCATGATCCCGATCGGCCGCGGGCAGCGCGAGCTCATCATCGGCGACCGCCAGGTGGGGAAGACCGCGGTCGCGATCGATACGATCCTGAACCAGAAGGGGGAGAACGTGAAGTGCGTCTACGTCGCGATCGGCCAGAAGGAGTCGAAAGTGGCGAAGATCGTGGCTCGCCTCGAGGAAGCCGGCGCGATGGCCTACACGACCGTCGTGCTCGCGGGCGCGTCCGACCCCGCCTCACTCGCCTTCATCGCTCCCTATGCCGGCTGTGCGATCGCCGAGTATTTCATGGCGAAAGGCGAGGACGTCCTCGTTGTGTATGATGACTTATCCAAGCATGCCTGGGCCTACCGTGAGATCTCGCTCCTCCTCCGTCGCCCGCCGGGACGCGAAGCCTATCCCGGCGACGTCTTTTACCTTCACTCCCGTCTCTTGGAACGCGCTGCGCGCTTAAGCGACGTCTATGGCGGCGGATCCATCACAGCGCTGCCGATTATTGAAACTCAGGGAGGCGACGTGTCAGCCTACATTCCGACGAACGTCATCTCGATTACCGACGGCCAGATTTACCTGGAGACGGATCTGTTTTACCGCGGCATCCGTCCGGCGGTGAACGTGGGCCTCTCGGTCTCCCGCGTGGGTTCCGCGGCCCAGACCAAGGCCATGAAAAAAGTCGCCTCGAAGCTCCGTCTGGACCTGGCCCAGTTCCGCGAGCTCGAAGCCTTCGCCCAGTTCGCGACCGACCTTGACGAGACGACCCGGAAGCAGATCGAGCGCGGTCGCCGCGCGGTTGAGGTCACAAAGCAGGGACAATACCAGCCCATGCCGTTCGAGCGGCAGGTCACGGTCCTGTTCGCCGTCATTAACGGCTACCTGGATCAGGTCCCCGTCGAGCGCGTCCAGGCCTGGGATGCGGGGTTCCACCGCCATATGGAGGCGGCGGGCATGGGTGTCCTGGAGGCGATCCGCACGCAGCGCGACCTGTCCGACGAGATCGTCGCGGCGCTCCGTGGACACATCGAGATGTTTAATGTCCAGTTTACGAAGGCCTGATCCCTATGGCTGCCAGCGGCGCGATTCGGCGGCGGATTAAGTCCGTCAAGAACACGCGCAAGATCACCAAGGCGATGGAACTCGTGGCGGCCAGCAAGATGCGCCGCTCGGTTCAGGTCGTCCTTGGCACCCGGCCCTACGCCCGGCTGGCCTGGGACACGGTCCGTGCGGTCAGTCGCGTCGCGGACGCCTCTCTGCACCCCCTCCTGCGCGCGCCCGACGCCAAGTGTATCCTGCTTCTCCTCCTCAGCTCCGACCGCGGCCTGGCCGGCGGGTTCAACGCGAATATTGTAAAAAAAGCCCTGGTGGCGGCGCGGGAACGTTGGGCCGGGATGGAAGTGACAGCCATTGTCGTTGGGAAGCGCGGCGGGGACGCCGTGCGCCGCGCGGGGATTCCGGTGCTCGCGAGCTTCTCGGACCTTGCCAATGCCCCTTCCTTTTTCGACATCCAGCCGATCGCGCGCCTCGTTCGGGACGAATTTTCAACGGGGACGTATGCGCGGGTCACTGTCGCCTACACCCATTTCGTCTCCGCCATGACCCAGCAGCCGATACTGCTCGACCTGCTGCCGTTTCCCAACCCCGGGGATTCCGATCTGCCGGGCGTCGCAGGGCTGGAACGCGCGGGGGGCGCGGGAGTACCTTCTGACCCCGGCGAGTATCTGTTTGAGCCGCGTCCCGAGGAGGTCCTTGACCGCCTGCTTCCCCGGCTCGTCGACGCCATGACTTACCAGGCCCTGCTCGAATCCTCTGCCTCCGAGCATTCGGCCCGCATGCTGGCCATGCGCAGCGCCTCCGACGCCGCGACCGACATGGTCGACAGTCTCACTTTTGCCTACAACCAGATGCGCCAGGCGGGCATCACCCGCGAGATCGCCGAAATCAGCAGCGGCAAGGCTGCCTTGGAAACGTGAAGGGATTAGGGTGTTAGGTCATTAGGGATTAGAGGTTACTGTATCGAAGTTTTACAAAATGATCCCTAATCCCTAAAACCTCATTACCTAATCCCTCCCACCACAACCCCTAATCCCTAGCACCTCATGCTCTCTATGAAAGGAACCATCGCCCAAATCATCGGTCCGGTCGTAGACGTCCGTTTTGAGGAGGGAATGCCATCCATTTTAGACGCGCTGTCCGTGCGGCGTGAGGACGGTTCCGAGCTCGTGCTTGAAGTTTCCCAACATCTTGGGGGGAGTCTTGCCCGAGCGATTGCCATGAGTGCCACCGACGGCCTGCGCCGCGGTATGGAGGTCGCTTCCCTGGGCGGTCCGATTTCCGTGCCTGTGGGCCCCGAGACCCTGGGGCGTATGATGAATGTGACCGGCGACGCCATCGACGAGATGCCTGCCGTGAAGACCAAGCGGCGCGACCTCATCCACCGGCCGGCGCCCGCCTTCGTTGAGCAGTCAACGAAGTACGAAATCTTCGAGACGGGCATCAAGGTTATCGACCTCATCTGTCCGTTTCTTAAGGGAGGAAAGACGGGTCTGTTTGGTGGCGCCGGAGTAGGGAAGACCGTGCTCATCCAGGAACTCATCCACAACATCGCGACTGAGCACGGCGGCTATTCGGTGTTCGCTGGCGTCGGCGAGCGCACGCGCGAGGGCAACGACCTCTACCAGGAAATGAAGGACTCCGGCGTGTTGTCGAAGACCGCGCTCGTGTTCGGCCAGATGAACGAGCCGCCGGGAGCCCGCTCGCGGGTGGCGCTCACCGGCCTCACCCTCGCCGAGTACTTCCGCGAAGACGAGGGTCGCGACGTGCTCCTTTTCATTGACAACATCTTCCGCTTCACCCAGGCGGGATCCGAAGTATCCTCGCTGCTTGGCCGCATTCCCTCGGCCGTGGGCTATCAGCCGAACCTGGCCACCGAGATGGGTGCGCTCCAGGAGCGCATCACCTCGACGACAAAGGGGTCGATCACCTCGATCCAGGCCGTGTATGTGCCGGCCGACGATCTGACTGACCCGGCTCCTGCGACCACCTTCGGTCACCTGGACTCGACGGTCGTGCTCGCGCGATCCCTCGCGGAGCTCGGGATCTACCCAGCTGTCGATCCCTTGGACTCGAGCTCGACTGTGCTCGACCCGCAGATCGTCGGCGAGGAGCACTATCAGGTCGCGCGTGGTGTGCAGAAGGTGCTCCAGCGCTACAAGGACCTGCAGGACATCATCGCGATCCTCGGCATGGACGAGCTTTCGGAAGAGGACAAGCGCACCGTCTCGCGCGCCCGCAAGATCCAGAAGTTCCTGTCCCAGCCCTTCCACGTGGCCGAGGTGTTCACCGGCTCCCCGGGCAAGTATGTGAAGCTCACTGACACCGTCCGGAGCTTCAAGGAGATCCTGGACGGCATCCACGACGACAAGCCCGAGCAGTCTTTTTACATGAAGGGTGGTATTGATGAAGTCACCGCCTAACGTTTTCTCTATGGCGCAGCTCTCCCTCAACGTCGTCACGCCCGAACGCCTGGTGTTCCAGGACCAGGTGGACACAGTCACTCTCATGACGGAAACTGGGGAGATCACCGTGCTCCCAGGCCATCTTCCGCTTGTGACCATCCTGCGTCCCGGGGAGATGCGCCTCAAGAAGGGCGGTACCGAAAGCCTTCTGGTCGTGTCCACGGGATTCTTCGAAGTCCGTCCAGGCAACCAGCTGTTCGTGCTCGCTGATACCGCGGAGCATGCCGAGGAGCTTGAGCTCGAGAAGATCGAGGGGGCCAAGAAGGCCGCGGAGCGCCTCATGGAAGAGAAGCGCCACGTCGACGACGTCGCCTTCGCCCACGCCGCCGCCATGCTTGAGCGCGAGCTTGCCCGCTACAAGGTAGCGGTGAAGAAACGGCATCATCCTTCGGCCTGAATCTACATAAATTAAGAAGAACCTCTCCAGTCGCGACGGGGTTCTTTCTTTTTTGAGACGGGATTGTCTATCATGGGTTCCATGAACCTGGGTATGGATTCCGAAGTGTCTCAAAAAGACGATACGCAAATAAGTGAGGCGGCCGTTGCGTTCATCAAGCGGAACAAGAGGTTAAAGAAAAAACTCTTTTTGCTCGATGGCACATTCTCGAATCAGAAAAAATGTTTTCAAAACATCGAGTGGAGCCTTAACAAAGGCCGATTCGTGAAGGTCATCTATCTTTACCAGGATCCCTTCATCGCTTGGGAGTTCACGAAGCGTCGAGAAGCCGTTGAACACCGGCATGTGCCAAAGGAGAGTTTCGTCGAGCAATTCTTTGCCGCGAATCGGAACGTCAAAAACATGAAGGAAACGTTTAAAGAGATCCAAGTCTGGTACTCATTCGGAGAAGCCATGAACTGGAGGTAAAAGGGGTCCGTTCTTGATGCTCCCACACAAAAACAAGCCTTTCTTTCTGAGAGGCTTGTTTTTTCGGCACTGGTCGGCAAATCACGGGGTCGCATAGCCAGTTCATCCAATAGATACGCCATGGAAGAGGTATAATCGAGGGAAATCGGATCACTTGTCCGTTATC
>JACQWJ010000028.1 GCA_016209325.1 Candidatus Uhrbacteria bacterium | reverse complement strand
GGGAATAACCCATCAATCATCCCAACCTTTTTTGAAATCGAAAAATCTTTTTTCTAAAAAATAACGCTTAGGTTTGTTCTAAAAGAGAGATGATCAAAAAGTTAACCGGACAGGAGTGATTCCTGCATACTCAAGGGGTATGTTATTTTCGACAAAAGAGAAATATCAACGTATGTCTCCATTGTTGAATGAAAAACAATGGAGGCAGTATCTTGCTACGGACGTTTATGGTGTCGTTGCAACTGATATGCCTTCAGAACGCTCACCAGCAACATTGCGACTGTCATCGGCCCCACGCCTCCGGGTACGGGCGTCAGCCAACCCGCGATGGGTTTGACGCTCTCCCGGTCCGCGTCCCCGACCAGCTGGTCGCCGACCCGTGTCGTTCCGACGTCAATGACGACGGCGCCCGGCTTGAGCATGTTCCCCTGGATGTATCCCGGCCTTCCGATCGCGACGACGACGACATCCGCTTCCCGCAGGGCATCCGTCCATGACGGATCGTCCGGGGACACGGTCGCGCTGTCCATGCCGCGGTCGTGCAGGAGGACCTCGATGGGGTGGGCAAAAAAGGAACTGGCGACGATGACAGCTTTCTGTCCTTTAAATGGAATTCCCGTGACGTCAATCAACTTTAGAATTCCGAGGGCGACAGGCGAGACAATGCCCGGCAGACCGACATCCAGCCGCCGGATGTTTTCCGGATGGAAGCCGTCAACGTCCTTGTCGGGACGGATGGCAGCGACCACACGGTCGGGATCCTGGGCGGGGAGGGGAAGCTGGACCAGGATGCCGTGGACGTCCGCGCGTCCATTCAACTCCTCAATGTCCGCGATGAGTTTCGTTTCAGAGACGTCCGGTGGATAGAGACGCTTCTCGAAACGGATGCCTGCCTCCTGGCACGCCTTTTCCTTGAGGGCGACGTAGGTATGCGACGCCGGATCGTTTCCCACCAGAAGAACGGCGAGTCCCGGTTTTTCCCGAAGCTGTTCCACCCGCGCCTGTACGTTCGTCCGAATACGCGCTGCCAACGCTTTGCCGTCGATCAAGGTAGCCATACGGTCAAACATATGTCGTTTCCGAGACACATTCGGTCGTGTTCAGGAACAGCGACGAAACAGCGCGCGCTTCCACGTACGCGATGATCGCGTCCGCGACGTCGGTCTGCGTCACGGCGCTCACGGCCTCGAATCCCGGATGCGCGTTCACTTCCAGGAGGAGTGGTCCCCGCTTCGAGCGGATCACGTCCACGCCGGCGATTTCAAGTCCGAACGCGTCGGCTGCCTTGAGCGTCAGCTCCGTTTCCTCGGGTGACAGGGCGACGGGACGTCCCGTGCCTCCCGCGTGGATGTTGGCTCGGACGTCTCCCAGCTTAGCCGTGCGTTCCATGGCAGCCACGATCCGCCCGCCAACGACGAATGCCCGCAGGTCGTTGTATTCTGCTTCTTCGATGTATTCCTCGAGAATGACGGGGTTCTTGTCGCGGACGTTCAGGTAGTCGATGAGAGGCAGGAGCGTTTTCTTGTTTTCGACGTAGAACACCCCCTTGCCTCCCCGGCCGAACGGAACTTTTACGATGATGGGAAAGCCGATTTCCTTCGCGGCAGACCAGGCGTATTCTGGATGCCGCACGATAACCCAGCGGGGAAGAGGCAGGCCCGCTTCCGCGCAGACCAGCTTCTGTGCGAGCTTGTTTTTCACCGACAGGAAGTGCGTCCGTCCGTTCAGGATGGGCAGCCCAGCCGCCACGAGGGCGTCGACCGTTACGGCGTGGAGACTGGGTTCCTCGAGGAAGTTGGGGCGCGGGATGATGGCGTCATACGCGGGCAGGGGGGAACCCTCGTGCCGGATTTCAAACGCCCGCGTTCCCCCGTCGTGAATCGAGAGGAACGGCTCGTGCATCAGGTCCGCCTGATGCCCCCGCCGCGCGGCGGCTTCCATGAGCGCGACGGTTCCCGGCATGGCCTGACGCATGTTTTCCTTCGGCTTCGAGAAAATGAGGATGCCGATGCGCATAGATGCGGCCCATGGTAGCCGATGCCGCCCTTCCGTTCAAGCGCGCGGCGTTTCCGTTTTCAGCTGGCTTTGCTATGATGTCTGCACCTTATCTTTCCTTTTCCTATGAGAAAAAAGATGTCTTCGGGCACAGTCCTGATCGGTCTCGCTGGGGCGGTTGTCGTTCTCCTCGTCGGTTGGACCGTTTATCGTGCGTCCGTACCGTCTCCGTACGAGGCGTTCGCCCAGTGTCTGACCGACAAGGGTGCCAAGATGTGGGGAGCCTGGTGGTGCCCGCACTGCCGCGAGCAGAAGGAGCTGTTCCAGGGCGCTTTCGACAAGGTGGCCTACATCGAATGCTCCGCGCCCGGACAGAAAACTCCCTTGCCCGTTTGCACGAAGGCTGGTATCAAGGGATATCCCACCTGGGAGTTTACCGACGGGAGCCGTCTCTCGTCGACCCAGACGTTGGAGACCTTGGCGCAGAAGACGGGATGCGAGCTTCCCACCCCCGCGAATTCTGGGTTTTAACGTTCGAGAAATAGATAGGCGAGAGCACATGCTCTCGCCTATTCGAAACGTATCGTATGCGCGCAGCCTTGTTCGCCCTCCTCGGATTCACTGTTGCCGGCATCGCGGTAGCGGCCGTCTCGCTTGCCCACCACGGCGCGTTCATTTCGGGATCCTTCTGCACCATCGGTCAGGGCTTTAACTGCGACATTGTCAATCGCGGGGCCTATTCCGAAATCTTCGGTATGCCCGTGGCCCTCATCGGCGTCGTCGGCTACGTCTTTTTGGGACTGGCAGCCGTCTTGAAACTCCGTACTTCCTCCGATCAGTCTCTCAGCCTCTTTCTCCTCCTGGCAAGCGGCGGGGGGTTCGCGTTCAGCCTCTATCTGACGGGCCTCGAGGCGTTCGTTCTTCATACCTGGTGCCTTCTGTGCCTGACGTCGCAGACCCTGATGGCAGGATGTCTCGTAGCGAGTCTTGTGGTGTGGGCAAAGGAGCGGAAAACTATTGTGCGAGATAAATCTTAATCTGGGGTAGGCGGTTGTCACCCCTTCTTGTCGGTAACACGCAACATACCCTGTATTAATCGGTAAAACAATTTACCACGAGAATGTGACTTCCGTCGATTGAATCTAAAAATGAACTCATCAAGATATCCGGAAAGATGTTCTGTCTGTACACCTCCTTGATGTGTACCAAGCAACCACCGCTTTAGAAGAGAAGCAATTCTGTGTACAAGAGGTGTCGGATCATCACCTGGTTCTGATACATTTCTGTCTATAACACTATGCTCATACCCCTGTTTTGTGATGGATGGATATCCACGCCACTTGTCTGTTCGTATCCTGCTTCCAGGCTCTATCATAGAAATAATCGCCACTCGAAGTGATTCTGCAGATGCGTCTGGTATGATCGTGATACGTATGCGACCAATACCAATTGTGCCCTTAGGCACAGTAACAAAACAATTTGAACAATTTTCCCTATTCCCGTAGACTACGAAGGGTTATGGAAAAACAACAACTCACGGAGCGATTCCAGAGAATCACCGTCCATTTGGACGACAAAGCAAGAAGGTTGTGGTGTGCCAATGAAGCCGTGGCGTTGGGGGGAGGGGGGATTACCTTCGTCTCCGTAGCAACTGGCGTGTCCCGAACGACCATCACGGAGGGTGTGAAG
>JACQWJ010000027.1 GCA_016209325.1 Candidatus Uhrbacteria bacterium | reverse complement strand
TGTATCCCTCTTCGACAAAATTCCCTTAACCCAGCTGATTTCTGAACATCCGGTCCCGTTGTCTGAAGCCCATGTTCAGAAACAGGCGAATCTATTCGGTTTTTAACGAGACAGGAGTGGCTTTGGATTATATAAACGTAGAACATATTTTTGATAATTTATGGCTGTGCCATTCGTAGCGCCAGCCCATATTAACAGCACAGACTTGAATATTCTACAGCCCTTCTTCGCTGAAGCTGCGAAGGGCATTCTTCGCTGGCGCGAAGAATGGTGGACCGTATCGGACTTGAACCGATGACCCCCTGCTTGCAAAGCAGGTGCTCTACCACTGAGCTAACGGCCCGTATTTTATGACCTACTGCCTGCCCGCCGAAGCCTTGGCGAAGGTGGGAGCTATCGGCCCCAACCTCGGAGAGTATAGGGAATCGCCCGGGTGCGGTCAACGCGCGGGGGACAAAAAGAAAAGGCGACGGAAGCTAGTCCGTCGCCGTGTTTGGGTTCGCATCGAAAAGATAGGCGAGCGGTTCGGGGCGCTCGAAGAACATCTTCGACAGCGCCACGAACTTGCGGATGTACGCCCGGGTCTGGCCGGGCAGTTTCCGCGCGCATGAGGCTTCGCTCCAGCGGTCCGCACAAGCGGAAATCGCACGGGCCACATGTCTGCCGCTCGTGTTATACCCAGCGGCGAATGCCAGCGGTCGCATCTCGTCGTCAGCGACGAGCGCGTCGCGGAGACTCCCCCGAAATGCCCACCACTCCGCATCCACATGCAGGAAGACTGCCTTCACTGCATTCAGGTGGTCGCGGCGCCCTTCGTCCGGATCCTCAATGAGCCCTGCTTCGGGATACATCTCACGAAGAGCGACGTAGGTCTTCTCCATGAGCTGACCGATGCCGAGGGCCCCCACTGGACTCCGCGTGTTGTGATAGGCGTCCTGGCCATCCACCGCAACCCTCGCGCATTCCTGTTCGACAAGCTCGACGGAAGCCATGCTCCCGTGACGGACTTGTTCGGTCAGGATGAGCGTGAGAACGATCGGCGCCACTTCGCGGTCGGCAACGAGGTGGCCATCGAGATAACGCGACATGACACCGCGCCGGCGAAGATCCACAGCGGCGGTCTTCACAAGGGCGACGAAATAGGCAAACCCATCCCGCCGCAGGTCGTCCTGCTCGAAAAAACGGAATGGATCATCTTCTTCAGACAACCCATCCGTGTCAAAAACTGGAAGATAGACGGGCTTGCCGCCCATCCAGAGGACATCAGACGATTCTTCCGGAAGAACCGTCTGTGGCATTTCTTTGGCTGCTTCCTTGGAACCGGAAACAAGCAAAAAGAGTGCCAAAACGGTCCATACCCGAAAGAACCTCTGCATGTTTCCTCCTTTGAAAGATCGTCTGACGACGTGTCAGACGAACCGCAGAGGATAGCGGAAAATACTATTTTTGTCAATAGGAATAGACAATCAAAAAGAAAGCAGAAAAATTGATTTTTTACAGCAAAAAACGTAAAATCTGCCCCAATACCTTGTTCCTGTTTCCCATGCGCTATGTTCGCCGCTTTCCGTCTTGTACCCAAACAGCTCTCTTGCCTGCTTTTTTCGGTTTTTTTCCTCGTTCTGGGCGCCTCCGCCTCTGCCCACCACATGCCGACTCTTCCCGTTGAAATTCAGAATGCGGACGGAAGCGTGCGGTCGTCGTTCGAGATTCCCCTGGAAAACAAGGCGGGCGGCGTCTCATTGGCGGCTGCGGACCTCGGTACGGACGGCGTACCGGAAATCCTCGTCGGAAACGGCATCGGCAACGAGCCGCGTGTGCGGGTCTATCGGCAGGATGGATCCGAAATCGGCAGCTTCCTCGCCTACGCTCCCGACATGGGGAGCGGGATCACACTCGACGTCTGCGACCTTGACGGCGATGGGCTGAATGAGATCGTGACCGGAACGCAGCGCGGGGGCGGGCCGCACGTGCGTGTGTTCGACCATATGGGAAAGGCGGTCGACCAAGGCGGATTCTTCGCCTACGCCGAAACGTACCGCGACGGCGTGAACCTCGCGTGCGGAGACCTCGACGGCGACGCGGCAGCGGAGCTTGTGACGCTGCCCGCGGCCGGCGGAGGCCCGCATGTGCGTATCTGGAAGTGGAACAAAGGTTCGGCAATCGTTTGGAAGGAATTCTTCGCGTTCAACACGGACGACCGGCGCGGACTCGTCGGCGATGTTGCGAACGGAACCCTCTCGCTTGCAACCTCGCATGGCATGCCCACCGTCGTGCGCGCGTACGTGCTTGCCGTGTCGGAGATGGAGATGACCCGCGAGACGTCGTGGAGGGACGAGGGCACGGCAACGGGAACCGCGCAGTTTCTATCCACAGACGCGGGCCGCCTTCTCGTGATCGAGGGAAGCCGGCATGTCGTTGCGCTCGACGACGCCGATCATGCCACGACGACCGTCGGCGCGTTGAGTCCACGTCTCACCATAGCCGACTTCGACGGAGACGGAGTCGACGAACGGATCGTTGCGGAAGGCCGTCCGCTGTACGCTCCTTCAAGTCCTGATGCAGCGCCCGCGAAATCGATCCTTATTGATCTCTCGACACAGCAACTGTATGCCTACGAGAACAGCATTCTGGCGCACACCTTTCCGATCTCCGCGGCCAAAAAACCGTGGCAAACACCTGTCGGAATGCATCAAGTCTTAGCCAAAATTCCATCCGTCCACTATGCGTGGTATTACGGTTCGAGTAGTCCTCATAATTATGACCTGGGATGGGTCCCCTGGAACCTGCGCATCTATCCCCACGTTTACATCCACTACGCCTACTGGCACAACAACTTCGGACATCCCATGAGCCACGGATGCGTGAACGTAAATCTTGCCAACATGAAGTGGATCTACGCATGGGCAAACGTGGGGACGCCGGTCGAAGTGCGCACATGATCTCCTATGCATGGTATCTGCGATGCATGCACGAACGACGACACCACATGCGACGTGCTGTCTGATATTTTTTCCACAGGAAAGAAAAAACCCTTTTCTTTTTTTAAAAAAGAATTTATACTATCTACGTCGATCCAGAAATCTTTTCATGAAGGGAGGTGAGCACTATGGCAATGAAGAAAGCTCCGAAGAAGAAGCCCGCCAAGAAGTCCGCTCCGAAGAAGAAGCCCGCCAAGAAAAAAGCTGCGAAGCGCAAGTAAACGCAACGCGAAACAAAAATCCCTAGCCATGCTTGAAAGGGATTTTTGTTTTACACACATTTCATCTCAGAGCAGCGTCTGCTGTGCCGGCTTCGCGGGTAGGTCGCCTTCCCCGAAGATCTGTACAGTCCCGTAGATGCCGTCGTACCCAGGAGCGATGTGGAGACGCCCGGCGCGCACGCGGGAAATGGCTTCGGCCACCGCCGGATCGGATGCTTCCGCGGTAATAGTCTCGAGGGGTGTTTCTAGGAGCAGGTCAAATTCGTTTGCCACGCGACCTGTGAGCCGGAGGTACTCCTGTCGGACACGTTTGGAACCCACTCCTACTCCGAATGCCTCGGCAATGATCTCCTCCAACGGGACAATCGAACGATAAGGTATTTTTTGTCTTGCTACGGCCTCAGATGGACGATCGGCAAGGGTTTCGACCCGATGTTCGACTCCGAGCGTCAGGGGCCGCTTGCAGGTCGGACAGCGGAACTCGAGGTGCTTGGACTCCCAGGGAGAGCAGGAAAAGCGGCAGGCCGCACAGCCGTCCAGGTGATATTTGCCTTCCTCGGGAAAAAATTCGATGGTGTAGAGGAAGGCCTCCCGGTCCCGCTCGCGGAGAATCCGCACGAATGCGTCATACGAAAACGCACGTACCTCCATGACATTCGCCTCACGCCCGAGGTTGTGGAGTGAATGGGCGTCGGAATTCGAGATGAGGACGACGCGGTCGAGGCCCGACAGCCGCCAGTTCATCTTGGGATCCGACGAGAGGCCGGTTTCGATGGCGTAGACGTATGGCGTCATCTCCCCGAAGCATTCCTCGAGCGAATCGAAGCCGGATTTGCTCCCGAACACGGCGTACCACGGCGTCCAGGCATGAGCGGGAACGAGGATGATGCGTTCGTCGATGTCTTTCAGGAGCTTGTACAGATCCTCGGAGTCGATGCCGAGAATCGGACGACCGTCCGATTTCAGATTGAAGTTACGCCGCGCAAGCTCCGCATTCACACGCTCGACGGTTTCGAGCGACGGCGCAAACACGAGGTTGTGAACACGCCGCACCTTGCCCCCGCGCTTGTAGATCTGACTAAGTTCAGTCCCGAGCATGAAACGCACGCGAGACCCCGGAGCATCCGCGGGAATCGACGAGGGCTTTAGACGGTACAGGCCCGGCTCCGACTCGACGAGGTGTTCCTTCAGGTGCGCGAACCAACCGGGATGGGTCCAATCCCCGGTCGCAACGACATTGATCCCCTTTCGCGCGCACCAGGCGGCGATCGCAGGAAGCTCGAGCTGCTTCGAGCAGGCGCGAGAATATCGGGAATGGACGTGCCAGTCGACAACGCAGCGCATAGGCCTCCACCTTACGCCTTTCGGGCCAAGAGGAAAATACCAGGTTACTCTGTAGATCGCTTTTCGAACACGACTTCGGCGAGCGCGAGCTGTTCCGGCGTATTCACGCCCATACCCTCGAGCGCGTTCGTCACCGTGACTGTGTGGATGGGAGATCCCTGTTGCATCGCGATCCCGATCAGGTCCGTCAGGTAGAATTCGCCCTGCGTGTTGGCATTGCCCAGGCGAACAATGTGCTCCCGCAGCCAGGCCGCATCGAAACAATAGTAGCCTGGGTTCACCTCGAGGATTCGCCGCTCCTCCTCGCTCGCATCCCGCGTCTCGACGATGCGCTCGACCCGCCCATCGGCTCCGCGGACAATGCGGCCGAAGTCGAAGAACGGTCGGCGTTCTTCCTCAAAATCCGGAAGGCGGATGGTCATGAGGGTGACAGGGGCGTCGGTGCCGGAAGCCGCTTCGGCGAGATGACGAATCGTCCTGGAAGACAAAAACGGATGGTCTCCATAAAGGACGAGAACGTATCGCGCAGATCCCAAATGCTGCATGGCAGCCTGAAGGGCATGACCGGTTCCTAACTGCACGGTCTGAATCACATACTCGCAACGGGCACCAACTTGGGTGCATACCTGGTCCATCCTATGCCCGACAACAACGATCGGCTTCTCGTCCACACCCGCTTCCTTCACCGCTTCGAGCACGTGCTCAATCATGGGGCGACCAGCGACTGGTACCAGCACCTTGGGCATCTCGGCTCCCATGCGTTTCCCTTTTCCAGCAGCCAAAATGACAACACGAAACCCTTCCATACCTCGCTCAAAAAGTAAGTCAGCGCAGGCCATGGTAGCTGTTTCGAGCCAAGCTTGCAAGCCCTTCGACGTTCCTTCGACGTTCCCTCACCAGGTCCCGAACACGAAGCCAAAAAGGAATCCAATGGCAAAAATTGTTCCGTATTTCGCGACCTTGCAGAGACTACAGGATGTCTTTTCAAATTTCATACTTCTCCAGGATATCAGACAAACAAAATTCCGCCTCTTGCGAAGCGGAATCTGTCTTTTCAAAAGTCCCAACGTTCTGGCGCCGACCTACTCTCGCCCAATCGGACTACCATCGGCTCTCTGAGGCTTAACTTCCGTGTTCGGGATGGGAACGGGTGTGACCCTCAGGGAAAGTGGCACCAAAACGCTGGAACCTTTGAAAATGGTCAGAGAAATCCGTTCTTCCAGTGGTTGTAGAGCTCGACATATTAGTACCGCTCGGCTACGCGTGTTACCACGCTTCCACCTGCGGCCTATCAACCTGCTCGTCTCGCAGGAGTCTGGTAGCGAATGTTCATCTTGGGATCGACTTCGCACTTAGATGCTTTCAGCGCTTATCCGAACCGAACGTGGCTACCCGGCAATGCCCTTGGCAGGACAACCGGTGCACCAGAGGTCCGTTCATCTCGGTCCTCTCGTACTAGAGACGACTCCTCTCAAGCTTCCAGCGCCCATGGCGGATAGGGACCGACAGAGTTGTTACTCCCGAGCCTACTGGCTCGGAGGCCAGGTCATTTCTGCCTGACTCTGCATGTCGCCATGCAGCTCGGACTGTATCTTCCGGGCCTTCCGGCCCTGTCTGGCGTGCAGTCTCTGAGGATTCTGGAGGGCTACGAGCTCCTTCCAACGCACCTTCCTGAACCGACCCCCTC
>JACQWJ010000026.1 GCA_016209325.1 Candidatus Uhrbacteria bacterium | reverse complement strand
GTTTCCCTCTTTGACAAAAAGATCTTATCTCAGCTCATTTCTGAATCCCAACTCCCAGAAATTTCAACGAACTCTCAAAAACAGCCGTCGTTATTGGGGATTTAACCGGACACGAGTGATCATGTTATATCTGTGTCTCCACATTTGATTCGTTTTATGGGAATCTTGTAGGGTGGTCGAGTCTATGGTTCGCCGTTTCCTGATCCTCGGTGGGTTCTTCGTGGCCGGACTGTTCCTGTCGGTTGTTTTGTCGCATCCGAAAACGGCGCCCGCTCAGGCCCTTTCCCCGTCTCCCGTTGTTGTTGAACCTACAGGGTCTATGGAGGATGTCGTGGACACAGTGCTGCGGAAGCGGACCGACCGCCTGACAGAAGCGGGCGAGGACGCCCCTCCGCCGGACCAGGAGATCCATGTCCTCCTCCTCGGGCTCGACGTCCGCAAGGAGGAGAGGGAGCCGCACTGCGACGCCATCCACCTGTTTTCGTTCCATCCGGAAAACGGCACGCTCCGCATTACTTCCGTTCCCCGCGGGACCTACGCTTACGTGCCGAGCCGCATCACGCAGCCGACCGAGCAGTACCTCGCCAACGCCTGCGCGTACGAGAGTCTCGACTATGGCATCGAGCAGATCGAAAAGGTGCTCGGAGTTCAGGCTGATTACGTCGCGACCGTCGGCTTCTCGCAGGCGCTTGGCATCTTCCGCCTGTTCGACCTTCCCACCACAGAAACGCTCCAGTGGCTCCGTCACCGCCAAAGCTACGCGATCGGCGACCCCCAGAGGAGCCATAACCAGGCGGTGTTCATGAAGGACATGCTGGTCGCCCACCTGGACGCGTTTCGCTCGAAGTTATCCGTCCCTTTCCAGTATCTGCTCTACTCCCTCGTCGATTCCGACATGGATTTCGCGACGGCCCGGATCCTCCTCAAAGCGCTCGCGGACGCCGAGGTAGACCGCGTGCCGGAACGCATCGAGCTCGCCATAAAGCCCTTCTATCCCGTGGCCGACTATCACCTGGACCTGGCGCGCGCCTCGGAGCAGATCGCGGAAATCGCGGCGTTTCTCGCTCCTCTTCTTTCCAAGGAAGACCTGTCCGGCAGGAGCATCGAGGACATCCAGGCCGAGCTCGTCGCCTATCTCGACGCGCGTCTTCTCGCACCGGACCCCGTGGCCGACGTCATGGAAAAGCGTCTCTGGCTCCAGGTCGAGGACGCGGAGGTGCGCGAGCGCCTGCACTCCCTCCTTCTGGAACGCTACGTCCGCGACGAGGCCGCGTCCGACGTGGAGCGTTTCGATTTGTTGACCGACTACGTCCTGGAACAGCAAGCGCTGGGGAATGAGGTATACATGGAAAAGGGAAAGGCACTGCTCGCAGAATGGGTATCTCCCTCGTCCTCATCGGAGGATGCGTTTTGAGCATCCATCCGCGCGCGTTTGGAGAGACGTCTCGCTTGCAGTATACTGAACGCATTTCCCGTCCGCGTTACAAGATGTTGCATGTCCCATCAGGTTGATTTTCTCGCCCATCTCGAACCGGAGCCCCGTCAGCGCGGCCGACGTCGGAGCCGGGCTATTTTGGTTGTGATGAGCGGAGGGGCTGTCGTTCTCGCTGGGTTTCTGGCGTGGACCGCCGTCTGGGCAGGGCAGGCGGCTGCGGCCGTTTGGGACGGCCGGGATCGCTTGCTCGAAGCGCGCGATCGCGTCGCCGCGTTCGATTTCGCGGCCGCAGGCGAGCGTCTCGAGGCGGCGCGCGCGTCGTTTGTAAGCGCCGAGGCCGACCTGACCAAGCTCCGCTACCTACGGGCGCTTCCCTGGGTCGGCCCGCATGTGGTGGCCGGCGAAACGGGATTGGCCGTCGGACGCGATCTCATCGGGGTCCTGGAAGACGTGGTTGGCTTGGGACAGGAGGTGGCCCGCCTGACGGGCCTCGCTGAAGCGGGCCTCGGCGGCGTTTCCGCGGGGGTGGACATTCGTCAGGCCTATGAGAGCCTGTCTCCCGACGTGAAGCGCGCCGTACTGCGGCGCCTGGCCGGTGCCGCGCCAGACTTGGCCGCCTTGGCCGCCCGGGTCGACCTGGCTATCTCGGAGCTCGACGCGCTTCCGTCGGACGACCTCGTCGGACCCGTGGCCGAGGCACTTCGACCCGTCCGTGCGCGACTCCGCGAACTCGGCGACGCCCTCGATACGGCTTCCGTGCTCGCCTTGCTTCTCCCGCCGTTCGGCGGTTTGGAACAGTCGAGCCACCTCCTCCTCCTGTTCATGAACAACGACGAGCTTAGGCCGGGAGGCGGCTTCATCGGAAGCTACGGCGTCCTTGAGATGCACGAGGGGGAGACCTCCTCGTTCGTGACCCGCGACGCTTACGCCCTCGACACGCCCGCGGACCCGTTCTACTTCGTCCCGTCTCCTGAGCCGCTGGCCCGCTACATGGGTTCGACCAAGTGGGCGCTGCGCGACAGTAATTGGTCGCCGGACTTCGCCGTGTCCGCCCAGCAGGCCATTGCTATCTTTTCGGCCGAGCTTCAGGCGATCCCGCCCGAGGAGCGCGCGGCTCTCCATTCCCCTCTCACGTTCCAGGGAGTGATCGGCATGACGCCCGACTTCGTTTCCACGTTTCTGCGCGTGACCGGGCCGATCGCGATCGGCGACCAGACCTTCACGGCCGACAACGTGGCCGAAACGCTTGAGTATGAGGTCCAGCGCGGGTTTGCCGAGGACGGGACGCCCTACGCGCAGCGCAAGGAGATCCTCGTCGCTCTGGTGGAGGAGATGCGTGCACGCCTGTTTGCCGTTCCGCTCGGGGAGTATCCGCGTCTGTTTGCCCTCGTCGAGGACGGTCTGCGCGCCAAGCAGCTGGCTCTGTTCAGCGCCGACCTGGGCCTCCAGGAAGCCCTGACCCGGGCCGGGTGGACCGCGCGCGTCCTGCCCTCGGAAACCGACGCCCTTATGGTGGTGGATGCCAACCTCGCGAGCCTCAAGTCCGATCCCGTCGTGAGCCGCTCGATCCGGTACGCGATTCGTCCCGCGCTCGACGGCACTTACGTCGGGCAGGTCATTGTCCGTTACGAGCACACGGGAGTGTTCGACTGGAAGACGACGCGCTATCGGACCTATACCCGTTTCTACGTTCCGGCCGGCAGCCGCTTCCTCCGCGCCTCAGGTATGCTGCGCGACGACCGCCTGAAGGATCCGTCCGGCCAGTCGGGAGAAGTGACCGAAGAGCCTGATTTGGGATTTGCGACGTTCGGACTGTTCATCTCCGTCGAGCCGGGAGACACGCGCGAGATCCAGGTGGAATACGTGCTACCTCCGTCGGTGCAGGCGGCGATCGAAGCGGGGAGCTACCGTTTGAAGACATGGAAGCAGCTCGGAGCCGCTCCGCATGCATTGACCCTCGACCTCGGATTTGGTAAGAACATTCGGCGTGCGTCTCCCGGTGAAGAAGCCATTGAATGGGGAGATCAGTCTTATCGCTTGAACACCGTTTTGGATCAGGACAAGGAATTCGTCATCGGATTTTGATGTGTGGATCCGTCCAGCTTCCGGCATGCTATGTTTACCAAAAAAATCGGCATTGACCTTGGGACGACCTACGTCCTCGTGTACGTCCCCAAACGGGGCGTGATTTTGAACGAGCCTTCGGTGGTCGCGGTTTCAACGATTGACAAGAAGGTCTTGGCCGTCGGCCGCGAGGCCAAGGACATGATCGGCCGCACGCCCGACACGATCGTCGCCCGCCGCCCCTTGAAGGATGGCGTCATCGCCGACTACCGCACCACCGAGGCCATGCTCCGCTACTTCATCAACAAGGGGGTGGGCGGCTTCCGCCTGTTCCGTCCGGAAGTCATGGTCGCGGTTCCCGGAGGCATCACCTCGACCGAGCGCCGCGCCGTCATCGACGCCACCCTCGCCGCTGGCGCCCGCGCCGCCTACATTATCAAGGAGCCCATCGTGGCCGCGATCGGGGCCAACATCCCCATCGGCTCGGCTTCGGGCCACATGATCATCGACATCGGCGGCGGCACGGCCGAGATGGCAGTCATTTCGCTCGGCGGCATCGTGTCCTCGGCCTCCATCCGCATCGGGGGCGTGAAATTCGACGCTGCCATCTCCGAGTTCGTCCGGCGCAAGTACGGGCTCGCGGTCGGCGAGCGTACCGCCGAGGAGATCAAGATCCAGATCGGGTCGGCCATGTACCTGCCCGAAAAGCTCAGTATGGAGATCAAGGGCCGCGACATGGTCACCGGCCTCCCGAAGATCATCGAAGTCACGTCCGACAACGTGACCGAGGCCATCCAAAACGAGCTCGAAGGCATCCTCGCAACCGTCAAGGAAGTTCTGTACAAGACTCCTCCCGAGCTTTCGGCCGACGTCATGGAAAAGGGGATCGTCCTGTCCGGCGGATCCTCCCAGCTCCGGAACCTCGACCACTTGATCGCCGAGGCCACGGGCGTGCCGACCTACGTCGCGGAAGACCCCCAGCTGTGCGTCGTGAAGGGAACCGGCATCGCCCTTGAAAATTTGGACGCGTACAAGCGGAGCATCTTCATGGGGTCGTAAGGACTTCCGTGTTTGGTCTATTTCAAAGACATCGAGGCGAAAACCCCTTACGGATCGAACAGTCCTGATGAACCCCCGGTCTGTACTGCCAAATTCCCTCGACTTCAGTTGATGGCGATTCAACTGCGAATTTTCTAAAGTTTATGAAATATTTTGGACAAGGGGCCGAGGAATCATCAGGAGGGCCAGAAAAAAGAGTGACCTTTGAGGTCATGAAAACTCCTGACATCGTTATTCAAGAGGAGAGGGGCGCTCAATTATTTTCTCTCCTGCTCAAAGCGCAAAACCCGGAATGGGGAGAAACGGAAACCCCGCTTGCCAGAGAAACCGCTGATTATTTTCGTTCCCACCCGGTGGAACCAAGCTTGTTAAAGACTATTGGAGATTTTTATCAGGAAGGCGTGGACGAAGAAACCCTTTATAATTTGGCCCTTACCTATCAGCATCCCGAAAGGGCTCAGAACGTTTTGATGATGGCGGCGCAATATAAACCGCATGTAAAAGATCCTGAAGGGAAATATCATCAATTCTTAGCGGTCTTGGAGGTATTTGACCAGGCGTTTTCCTCCTCTCCCTTGGCGGAAAAATTCGCTGTAGAAATAGAGCGCGACAAAATGGAACGTCAAAAAAGACTGGGAGAAACAAGAAAAAGAATTGAAACCATTATTGATTTTTTCAAGCCGGATTCCAAGTCGACAACCACGCGAAAAGTAAGCTTTATTCCCGATCCGCTTTATCGAGCAAATGCGGGCAGGGCTTTTTCCGCCTTTCCGGGTGAGCAAATGATTATCTCTCATGTCGAGAACGTTCTTAATCAGGACCACGAATTTTCCCACGGCATCATAAATCCCATCGTGCATAAATTAATGGAGCGATTGGACGATGGGCAAAAAGAGAAATTGTCTCAAATGGTAAGCGTCAAATTAAAGCAGGATTATGGGAGTGGTCTCTATAGCCCGTTGTGTGAGGAATTCATACGAACCTATACGGAGATCGTCGCCAGAGGAGGAAAACCGCAAACATACGAAGATTTCGTGCGCAAAATTTCCAATACGATCGAAGAGCAATTTCAAAAATTTTTGGCGGAAAGCAAAAGCCTAAAAGCGAGATGCGATGAACTTGGAATAACCACCATGGATGATTTCAGGGACAAATCTCGGGAATATTTTGAGCGGTTTGAGAAAAATCCATTGCGAGATTTGATGTTTGAGTTTTATCAGGAATATCTACGTCGTCCTGATAAAGATAGTGAAAACTTTGAGCAGTTTGTTTTGAGGCGGTTTTCGACCAAACTATAAATTATTCCCCACGATAATCCACCGTTGACGCTTAGCGGATTACTCCGATACTCGCGTGCTTCTAGAACTGGTCTCAAACACGAAAGTCCTTCATTTTCTATGTTGACGTACGGCATCGACGCTTCTTCTGCCAACAAAGAGCAGCGCACCGGCGTCGAGTGGTACGCCTATCACTTGATCCAACAACTCAAAGCGCAGGCCGTCACGCTCGAGGACCGGATTGTTCTCTATGCACCGCAACCACTCAAGGGGGATCTCGCAGTCCTACCTACGTTTTGGGAAAGCCGGACGCTCGGGTGGCCCTTTCGAAAAGGGTGGATGCAGGGACGTATGAGCCTCGAGATGCTGGCCCGCCCCCCGAACGTCTTCTTCGTCCCCTCTCAGGCGCTCCCGCGCGTCCATCCGGGCCGCTTTTCCCGCCACCGCGCCACCGTGACAACGCTTCACGATGTGGGCTTTCGTCGTTTTCCAGACCTTTATTCTGCAGCTGAACGCAGGCATCTTGAAGTTGTCACTGCGTTCGCGCTCCGACACACGTCAGCCATTTTTGTTCCTTCCGAATATACCAAATCCGAGCTCATTGAGCTCTATCGGATTTCTTCCGACCGTCTCGTGGTCACCCCGCTTGCGGCGGATACTGCCCGTTATCGTTCGTTGCCGTCATTCGAAATCGAACCCGTGCTCCAACGTCACCGTCTTGGTTTCAAGACATATTTTCTCTTCATCGGACGGATCGAGACGAAGAAGAACGTGGCCACTCTCATTCGTGCGTTTGAACTGTTTAAACAGGCACGCGGGTTCGGCGATCCGTTCGAGCTCGTGCTTGTTGGTTCCGCGGGGTTCGGGTTTGAAGAAATAAAGCGCTACCGGGATCTGTCCCCGGTGCGGGAAGCGATTCGCCTGCCGGGATGGGTCGAGGAGGCCGATCTTCCCGCCCTTCTGAACGGCGCTACCGCCTATCTCTTTCCCAGCCGCTACGAGGGGTTTGGCATTCCTAATTTGGAAGCCCTGGCCTGTGGAACTCCCCTCGTCACGTCCGCCCTGCCAGTCCATCGCGAGATCGTGGGTCCGGACGCCGCCCTGTTCGCGGCCGTGACGGACCCCGAAGCGTGGGCCCAGGCCATGCGGCAGATTGTGGACGAACCCCGCACCGCGCAGGACCGGGCGGCGGCGGGCTTGGAGCGGGCGAAGCAATACCGTTGGGAAGATACGGCGGCAAAGACGTGGGAAATTTTGCGAAATAGTCCATCTTTTTGACAATTGTTGGTTTTTTAAACAGGGTGTGTTACGCTGTTTATGATATCTGACATTCATCATTTTTAAGCTTCTTTTTGTGGAAGAACTGATTCGCGAGCTCATGCACTTGGGCCTGTCCGAAAAGGAGGCGGCCGTCTACCTGGCGTCCCTGGAGATCGGTCCAGCCGTGGTCCAGGACATTGCGAAGAAAGCTAACGTCAACCGCGCGACGACCTACGTCATGATTGAGGCCTTGGCGGGACGTGGCCTCATGAGCACGTTCGTGAAGGGCAAGAAGCGCTACTTCTCGGCCGAGGCCCCGGAGCGCCTCCTTACGATCGTCCGGCTGCAGCGCCGTGAGCTCGAAGAGAAGGAACAGGAGATCTCCTCGATGCTGCCGCGCCTCCAGGCCATCCACAACGTGGAGGGCTCGAAGCCGCAGATCCGCTACCTCGAGGGGCCCGACGGCATCGTTTCCGTGACGGAGATTTTCGAGTCCATGGAGGGCGAGTTCGTCGAGATGGTCTCGATCGACGACGTCGAGAACGTGCGCGAGTTGGTCCGCCACCGCGAGAAGCACATCGAGGAACTCGAGAAGAAGGGCGCCTCCTACCGTCTGCTCGCGGTCATGAAGAACCCCGACATATCCAAGGTTCCCTCGCTCCCGGGCGGCGAGATCCGCCTCATTCCAGCCGCCCAGTTTCCGATCCACGGGGATTTCATCGTGCGCGGCAACACCGTCTTCTTGTACTCTCTTGCGAGCTCGCTCCTCGGGCTCATCATCACCAGCAAGGAAATCTCCGATACCCTACGCCAGCTGTTCAATCTTGCCTGGCAGGGCGCCGCCGCGTTCCCCTCGGAGAAGCGATAAGGGCGATCTGCGGGAACGCGCCGCCTCATACAGACACGCTGCAAACAAACGGCCCCCCGGCCGTTTTGCGTTTCAAAGAAAATCCCCACTGTCGAGTGGGGTAGGGGCTAGGGATCAGGGAGGTCGTTGTGGGGAGCAGATACGTCGCCCCCTTTCCGTGCACGTTGACGTCTTCGCCGCGGGCCCTGGTCGCACCCACGATGACGTGGCCGCCGACCGACCCGACTGCAGAGCCGAAGGCGTCGCCGTCCGCTTCTCCGGTCCAGATCCGGTCGGCGTCCGCTACGGAGAGGAGACCGGCCAAGGGACCGTAGAATAGATAGACGCTTCCGGGGCTTCCGTCCCCGTTCATTCCAATGAGGATATCGTCATACCCGTCGCCATTCACGTCGCCGCCGGACGCGAGCACGAGTCCGCTCCAGCTTCCCGCGGATCCGACGAACCGGACGTCCGCATCTGCTGTCGTGAGGGAGTCTTCGTTGAGTGGTCCGTAAAACACGATCAGAAGTCGGCGCGCCGACAACTGCACAGATACACCCTTCTCCCCCGAAGTCGCCGGCCGCTACTGCCGACCCGGTTTCGCTTTCCTGTGTCATTCCGACGAGGACGCTCTGCGTCCCTTCGTCGAAGCAGCTTTCCATCGGCGCGCCGCATTCCGCCGTCTGGACCAGGCCTGTGCCGATCAGGCCAGCCAAGACAATCCGCAAGATGTTCATGTGATGACCTCCGTGTTGGGTCCGTTTTCTCCCGAAGGGATTTCGGGGGGGGGGGGCGAATTTGAGTATTCTACGCCCCGCCTGTCAAGAAAACGCTCATGGAAAACGTACCGCCACCCCTCCTTCCTTGTGGTATACTTTCTCCGTATGTCGTCGGGGCAAGAAGCCGTTATCGGTCATGGAAGCATTTTGGCGTACCTAGAGCGCGCTCAGGCCTCGGGGCGTCTTCCGCACGCCCTCCTGTTCGTCGGTCCCGCCCAGGTCGGAAAGGCCGCAGTCGCGGACTGGCTTTTGAGGCGCACCTTTGGTTCCCAAGGACTCGCACACCCCGACGTGTCGGTCGTCGAGCGTCTCACGGATCCGAAGACCGAGAAGGTGAAGGAGCAGATCGTTGTCGAGCAAGTGCGGGAACTCCGTGACCGTCTGTCACACACGGCGCTCTTCGGAGGGGCCAAGGCTGCCCTTCTTCCCGAAGCCGAAGCGCTGAACCCGGAGGCATCGAACGCGCTCCTGAAGACGCTGGAAGAGCCGCATCCGCGTACGCTGCTCATCCTGTGTGCGCCCGCGCCGGAAGCCGTGCTGCCGACCGTCGCCTCCCGCTGCCTCGTCATGCGCTTCCAGCCGGTTGCCCGTGCCACCATCGCCGCCTCCCTGTGCACGCGCGGCACTGCTCCGGAACTCGCCGAAGAAGCCGCAGGCCTCGCCCAGGGTTGCCCCGGCCGCGCCATTCGCTTCGTGGAAGACGAGGAAGAACGTCTGTTCGAGACCGAGGCCGTGGAACGGCTGTGCCGCCTCATCCGCGATCCTGTCTCGCGTCGTCTGGCCGCGTCCGCGGAAGCAGTTCCAAAAGATGATGCGAACCGTGCGCATGCGCTCGCACGCTTGCTCGAACGCTGGCAGGGAATCTTGCGTGACCTGTTTCTCCTTTCCCTTGGACTCCCCGAGATTGCGATGCGGCCGTCCCAAGTATCCGCATTGGTTCCGCTTGCGGCTTCCCACCCTCCCGCCCATTGGGCGTACTCCTCTGCAATGCTCCGAGACATCCGTCGCGACCTCCGACTCCATGCGAGTCCATCCATGGCGCTTGAGCATTTTTTTCTCTCTTTATGAGTCATGTCCCTTGTTTTCGAACCGTCGTTCCTTTGTTTCTTGTCGTCTTGCTTCTTCTTGGTGCGGGCTGTTCTGCAGAACAAGTCGACACGTCCCGTGATGGCGGTATCTTCAAGTCCGTAGACGGTGGGCGGACATGGACCCAGACGACGGCCGTTCCTTCCACGAAAGGAGTCGGCAATATTGCTTCCTTGAACCTCCTCACGATCGCATTCGATCCTTCCGACCACGAAGCCGTGTACGTCGGCTCCCAGGAAAACGGCCTGTTCTTCAGCTACGACGGTGGAGCAGCCTGGCAGCGTCCGCGGGGTGCGCCTTTTGAGAAGGAGGCCGTGCGTTCGATCGCTGTAGATTCCGCGCACATGTGTACGTCGTACGCCGTCGCCGGGGCGCGTTTGTACAAGTCGGAGAATTGCAGCCGAACCTACACAAGCGCCTATTATGAGACGCGTGCCAACGTGTCCGTCCGCCGCGTGACCGTGGACTGGTACGATTCCAACGTGGTCTATCTTGGTCTTTCGAACGGCGATGTCCTGAAGAGCACCGACCAGGCCCAGTCCTGGACGAAGGTCCTCACCACCAAGGAAGAGATTAACCAAATTTTCGTGAGCAATGCGGACAGTCGGATCCTTCTTGTCGGCAGCTCCCAGGGCCTGTACCGTTCCACGGATGGGGGAGCAACCTGGACCTCTGAGGAGGGGGCCTTGAAGGCGTTTCGGGACGCGAATGACGTCTTTTCCCTGGTTCAGAATGCCTCCGGAGACACCATCCTTATGGCCACGCAGTACGGTCTTCTGCGCTCGACGGATATTGGCCAGACTTGGCAGACTCTGAAATTGGTCACGTCCCCTGGGCAAGTCGTTGTTCGCGCGCTCGCCATCCACCCGTCTGACCCAAAGACGATCTACTACGCGACGTCGTCCGCGCTCTACGCTTCCTTGGATGGGGGAGAGACGTGGCAGACCTACAAGCTGCCGAGCAGCCGCGCGGCTGCATTTCTGCGTATCGATCCTGTCAAACCAGAGGTGCTGTATCTTGGTGTTATCCGTCTGGAAAACAACTAACCGCTTTTTTCTTGGCATCCCTAGATTCTTTTTCGTATGCATTCCATCCATGAGCATAAGCCTCATTTCGAAGACGTCGTCGAGCATGTACGCGTCGATCTGTCCCAGCTGCGCACCGGGCGCGCCAACCCGGCGCTCGTCGAGGACGTAACGGTCGAGGCCTACGGCTCCCCGATGCCGCTCCGGAGCATGGCATCGATCGCGGTTTCCGATGCCCGCACGCTCGTGATCGAGCCCTGGGACAAGAGTCTGCTGAAGGCCGTCGAGAAGGCCATCCACGAGTCCAGTCTCGATTTGAATCCAGTCGTCGACAGCAAGGTCGTGCGCCTGCCCATGCCCTCCATGACCGAGGAAAGCCGCAAGAATCTCGTGAAGCTCATGAAGGAGAAGCTCGAGCAGGGCAAGGTCGCGCTCCGCGCCGTCCGCGAGCGCGTCCGCGAGCAGATCCTGCAGGAGGAAAAGGACAAGGCGATCAGCGAGGACGAGAAGTTTCGCCTGCTTGAGGAGCTCGACCGGATGACGAAGGAGTTTACGGCCAGGATTGAGGAGATGGGCGAGCAGAAGGAAGAAGAAATCATGACTCTCTAGGGATATGGCAACCGTCACCATGGACAAGCTCGTCAACCTCGCGAAGGCCCGCGGCTTCGTCTTTTCCGGATCCGAAATCTACGGAGGCCTCGCCAACAGCTGGGACTACGGCCCGCTCGGCGTCGAGCTCAAGAACAACATCAAGCAGGCGTGGTGGAAGAAGTTCGTCACGACGCGTTTGGACATGGTGGGGATTGATGCGGCGCTCATCATGAATCCCAAGGTATGGGAGGCGTCCGGACATCTCGCGACCTTCACGGATCCGCTCGTCGAGTGCAAGCAGTGCCACGAACGTTATCGTGCCGACCAAATCGACCTTTCCGCTGCCTGTGCTAAGTGCGGTGGAAAGGGAACGTATACGGATCCGGCCGCCTTCAATTTGATGATGAAGACATGGCTGGGACCCAAGGAGGACGCGACGGCGACCGCGTACTTTCGTCCGGAAACGGCCCAGGCCATGTTCGTGGACTTCGACCAGGTGCTTACGACGACGCGCAAGCGCGTCCCGTTCGGCATCGCGCAATGCGGCCGCGCTTTCCGCAACGAGATTACTCCGGGAAATTTCATCTTTCGCCAGCGGGAATTCGACCTTATGGAGTTCGAATACTTCATTCATCCCAACGATTGGGAAAAGACGTTTGAATACTGGCTTGGGCAGATGCACGAATGGATCAAGGAGTGCGGCATCGACGCGTCCCGCGTGCATGACCATGAGATTCCCAAGGAAGAACTGGCACACTACAGCAAGCGTACGGTCGACATCGAGTTCGATTATCCGTTCGGTCTTAAGGAACTCTACGGCCTTGCCTACCGCACGGATTTCGACCTCAGCAACCACGCCAAGCATTCCGGCGCGCGCCTTGAGTATACGGATCCGGCCACGGGCGAGAAGTATGTCCCCCACGTGGTTGAGCCGGCATTCGGCGCCGACCGCACGTTCCTCGCCGTCATGCTCTCGGCCTACCACGAAGAAGAGGCTCCGACGTCCAAGGAAGGGGAGACCGACACCCGGGTGGTCCTCCGCTTCCCGCCGCATCTGGCGCCTATCAAGATCGCCATCCTTCCGCTTTCTAAGAAGGACGAGCTTTCGAGCGTCGCTAAGTCCCTCGCCGAGCGCTTGGCTAAGCAGTGGCGCGTGGAATACGATGAAACGCAGTCCATCGGGCGCCGCTACCGGCGTCAGGACGAGATCGGGACGCCCTACTGCGTGACGGTCGACTTCGACACGCTTCAGGACAAGGCCGTGACCGTGCGCGACCGAGACACCATGAAGCAGGAGCGCGTCGTTATCGAAGAGCTGCCCGCGTATTTCCAGTCCAAGCTTTCGTTAACCGCGGCCTAAGTCGTCTCGTATGACGTCCACTCATTTTAAGCTGAAAAACGGCATTCGAACGCATCTTATTCCCTTTGACAGCACCGATGCTGCGACGATTCTGGTCCTATGCAAGGTCGGATCGCGCTACGAGACGCCCGCCATCAGCGGCGCCTCCCACTTCATCGAGCATATGATGTTCAAGGGGACCAAGCGGCGTCCCGCGACGCTCGACATTAGTCGTGCCCTCGACGCCGTCGGGGCCGAGTACAACGCTTACACCGGCAAGGACCTGACGGGTTACTACGTCAAGGTCGACAGTCCGCACGTCGGCCTCGCGATCGACGTCCTCCACGACATGTTGTTCCATTCCGTGTACGCCAAACCGGAGATGGACCGTGAGCGCAAGGTCATCATGGAGGAGATCAACATGTACGAGGACAACCCCATCATGTACGTGGAGGAGCTTCTGGAGCAGTCCTTGTTCGCGGGCAGCCCGCTCGGGTGGGAGATCGCCGGATCGCACGCGACCATGCGCGCCATGAAACGCCAGGACGTGCTCGCCTACCGCGATACCTATTACGTTCCATCTCGTTTGGTTATCGCAGCCTCCGGGAAACTGCCGCAAGACGTCCGTTCCCGTCTCGAGGCCACATTCGGAACCGTGAAGGAAGGGAAGACCTCCCCAGCGGAATTCGAGCCGTTTTCCGCGCTCCCCGTTTTCCGCGCTCCCCGCGTTCGGGTGCGTCACCAGAAAACTCAGCAAGTCCAGCTCGCATTCGGCTTCCCGTCTTATGGTATTGCCGACGAGCGCAATCTCGTTGCCAAAATGCTCGGCATCATCCTTGGGGGGACGATGAGTTCGCGTCTGTTCGTGGCCGTTCGGGAGAAGCGTGGCCTCGCGTATTCCGTCCGCGCTAGCCAGTCGTACTACGAAGATGTCGGCAACTTCACGATCCAGGCGGGTCTCGATAAGTCCCGGCTGCCACTCGCGCTCCGCACGCTCTTTCAGGAGCTGCGTCTTGTGAAGCGCCTCGGCGTAAAGCCAGCCGAGCTCCGCCTGGCGCAGAGCTATATCAGCGGGAAGCTCAAGCTGAAGTTCGAGGACTCCTCCTACCGCGCCGAGTACGTCGGCCGTCAGGAAGTGTTCAAGGGCTCGGTCGAGACCCCCGAGGAGTACTTGCGCAAGATCGAGAAAATCACGCCAACCCAGGTTCACCAAGTTGCCCGTGACATTCTGGACGGAGGACGCCTCCACGTGGCCTGTATCGGGCCGTACCGCACCCCGGTTGCGTTCTTGAAACAGTCGGCCTTGCCCACGCTTTAAATTCCGCGCATGTCTAAGCTCGTTCTCGGCAATTGGAAAATGCATCCCGGCATTCGGGAAAGCCTGGCCCTGGCACGCGGGGTTCTGCTTGGCATCCGCGGCAAGGAAGCTTTGCCCGAGATCGTCCTGTTCCCCCCGTTTCTCGCCCTGCCGGAGGTCCACAAGCTCCTCGCCCGCAGTCGTGTCGGTCTCGGCGCTCAGGACCTATTTTGGGAGGAGGTCGGGGCCTTTACGGGCGAAGTATCTTCTCGCATATTGCTCGAGGTCGGGTGTCGTCATGTTCTCGTCGGGCATTCCGAACGGAGGGAGCACCTCGGCGAGACCGATGCCATGGTGCGGCGCAAAGTCGAGGCCGCCTGGCGCGCCAAGCTGGTTCCCGTGGTGTGCGTCGGCGAGAGCGCGACCGAACGGGAATCGGGAGGAGCGGAAGCGGCCGTCGAGGCTCGGCTCCGGGCCGTCCTCGGGGGACTGGCGTTTCCCCCTTCCGCGCGTCTTGTCGTCGCTTACGAGCCGCTCTGGGCCGTCGGCAGCGGGACGCCGGCGCTTCCCGAGCAGGCTGCCGAACGTCACGCTCTCATCCGTACGCTGCTGGTTCGGGATTTCGGCTTTCCCGTCGCGGCCGTACGCGTCGCGTACGGGGGAAGCGTCATGGGCGAGAACGCCTACGCCTTCCTCCGCGAACCGGAAGTGGACGGGGTGCTCGTCGGCGGGGCGAGTCTGAAACTCGCGCAATTTTTAGAGATTATTCAGGCGGCATCCGACGTTCTCGGAAGCCGGAATCCGTAAGCGTGCCTATGTGGTGGATCGTCCCGTTGGGAATCATCGGCGTCAGCGCGGCTGTAGTTGCAGCCATCTGCCTACGCAAGGTTCCCGTGCTGCGCGTTATGAACGTCGAGGACTTGCCTCAGGAGAAGACCAAGCAGGTCAAGGAAGCCATTATTCTGGAGCGTTTTCAGCGTTCGCTGCGTGCGCGCTTTTCCGGCACCTTCCAGGTTCTCGCCCGCGTTGGAACGGGAATTTCCCGCCTTGGACGCCGTGCTGTGCAGCGCATCTACGCGATCGAGCAGACCTACCGTAAGATGCAGAAGGAGGACCATCTCGGTTCTCACACGGACGACCAGGAGACGATCCGTCAGTTTATGGACGAAGCCGCGGAGTTTTTCCGTCAGGGTGATGCCTTCCAGGCCGAGAAGCGCTACATCGAGATTATCAGCCGCTATCCGAAGCACGTGAAGGCCTACGAGGAACTCGGTAACCTTTACCTCCACGATCGGCAGTACGCCCAAGCTCGGGAGACTCTTGCCTTCGCTGTCAAGCTCAATCCGGAGGATGCCAGCGTTCAGATGAGCTTGGGAGAGCTCGCCATGAAGGAGGGTAATCCTGACAGAGCCCTGGCCTCCATGCGTCGCGTTGTCGCCCTGCGTCCCCACAATCCTAAGTATCTCGACTTTCTGATCGAGACCGCTTTGGCCGCGGACTCGGTCGAAGACGCCCGCCAAGGTCTCGCCATGCTCCAGGAAGTGAATCCCGAGAACAAGAAGCTCGGAGAGTTTGCAGCTCGGATCGACGCCGCCAAGCCGCTTTAGCGGCGTTGCCAGCGCCTTCCGGAACCCTTTACACCTTTGGCTGAGTTCGGTATCCTTTCGGCACGATTTTGTGTTATTGTAGCTTCCGGCGAAGCTGGACCCCGCCGGAGGCGGGGCAGTTGGTACTCGCCGTCCATCCGCCTCCGGCGGAAGGACCGGCGGGCGAGGAGTACATCCATGGTAAGGAAGTGTCCCATCCATGGAAACGGTTTATTGGCTGACCTAGGCGACGAAATCGTTCATTTGAAAAGACGATGGGTACATCCCGAACGGATGTGGCCCATCTGACACCAATATCACGCCGTTGTAGCTCAGTTGGTAGAGCGCATCCATGGTAGGCCGAACAGGCCGTGCCCATGTGGGGAGAAATCCCCACATGAATCCCGAATTACGGTTAAAGACCTGCACGAGGTTAAGACCGTGGCGGCAACTCGCAAGAGTCCGCCCGAACGACTGACAAGGGGAGCTTCGCCGCAAGGCATGCTCAAGATACAGTCTAGCCCTCCGATACGTGTCCCTCAGGGGAGAAACGGAGGTGAAAGAGAAGGATGAGGTCACCGGTTCGATCCCGGTCAACGGCTCCACGCCCCACAGCGTCAATTTCTTGATTTTGTGGGGCGTTGACGTTTGTGGCGTGTGAGGATGGTCGCAACACAGAGAAATGAAAATGTGTATGACGACGTTACGAGACCTCGAGGCTACGTTTGTCTATTATTATTCCAGCATTCCGGAACCGATTGTGCGGGAACGCATTTATGCTGTGAGAACCGTTTTGGACTTCTTCCGAATCATGGAAGACTACATCCTTTTGAAACGAAAAGATTGGAATGTTGATGCGATGAAGCAAGAGTTAGAAGAATTTGAGAAACGAATTACAAGTTAGTTCTTAGCAAAAACAAAACGCCTTTCCACTAGCGTTCGAAGGAAAACTTGCGCAATACATCGGCCGCATTCGTGGCGACCAAAAGACGGTTTATGATTATCATGACGCGAAGACTCCGTTCCTTGATCGGCAATTCAAGAAACGGAAGAAGTTTTATGAGAAGAATGGGTTTACGATTACCGATTACGTATATAACGCCTTCGAAAACAACATAAAATCAACTTTATGAAGAAGCCAAAAAATCTGGAAGCACGCATCGAAGAGGCAATTGTGGACGCTTATGGGGAAGACGAACAGCGTTCTGGTTTTCTTGTAATGATACAAGAAAACATGCCGGTTCCGTTTGTGGCGATGCTTGGAGATATCGAAATGCAAGTGGTGGATTTTGATGAAACTCCATCGCGCCTTCTCGCTCGTTGCGAAAGGGGCGGAAAGAAATTTACCGTTGACGTGCTCGATATCGAACCTGTCAAAGGTACTACAGGAATAGAATGGCTGGAAGCCTACCGATTGTGGCGCAACGAGTGAGACCGCCTCAATGCAGACACATCAAATAAGAACTCACAGACCATTTTTGCCACAGGTCGTAAAGAAGGTTTAGAACTCCTACATTTCAAAAATGTAGGGGTGTTTTGATCGCTAATAATTCACGTACCACACCACGTAATCGTGGACGATAGCGGATGCTTCCGTGCTTTTTTCAACGGTTTCCAGATCAGCGAGCGGCAAGACGAATGTCTTTCTGTCCGAAAGACGCCGGACGTTCACAAGGATTCCGCGCAGATCGTCTATCTCTCCTTTTAAACCAGTCATCTCGAAAACGTCGTTGTAGGAAGGCTGGATTTTTTTCAATTCGTCATACTCGTCTTTATCGCCCGGCCCCAGTACATAAAATTCTTCCCAATCGAAATCCTCAATACCTGTTACGCGAACCGGCAAAACCAAACGCTTCTCGAGAAAGTTCCGATAACCCAAGAGTGTTTCCATGTTTGCTTCCGGCGCTTCATTCAGCTCAAAAATCAAAGCAATACGCTTTTCTTGTTCGTCGAAATCATCAGAGACGTTGGAATAGTTGACATAAAAATTCATATTTATTTTTCCAATAATGCACGTTTTATCCATTTTCCTCAAACCATTTTTCAATCGCCTTTTCCGCATCTTGCAACGCATCGTCAAGAGTAGGATATTTGTGTCTTCCTTCCCACACCACTCCACCTTCGTCTAGTACTCTAATAAAAGAGTCGCCGTATTCGCCGCAACCAATCTCAAGAATGCCGGCCTCCACCCATTCGGCAATGTTGGGGTACTTATCGGTAAATTCGTTTGAAATAATTTTTTCCTTCACGTTTTTCATATCAGTCATGGATTTGGATGATTATGAAGCTTAATTGAATCTCAACTTATTTCAGCAATAAATCGATGTCTATTCGGCGACAAATTCTTTAGATTTCTAATTCCGTTTCTTTCCTTTCTTCTGAAATGTCCCAATACATTTTGTATTTTCTATTGGTCATATCAAGGGCTAATGTCCAAATAGTTTTAATGCCAGGAAAATTTTGGCACGTATAACTTCCAGGTTTACCTAAGATTTTGATGGGGCTGTCCAAATTAAACTTGTCTTTTTCCTGATTTATTTTCTGTAGTGTTTCATCATATCTCAGAAAAGTATTGTGCTCTGGAACTCGTTTTAACACGACATCCTCTTTTGCTAATTCAGAGTCAATATAATGATTTGTTTGAATCAAGATATTATTTTCAGGATAGATCACTTTGAACTTTTTAGAGGTGTGTTCCACTACTGCCATACCGCCATTTTTATCGGCAATAAAGAAATTTTTTGGGCAGCAAAGCGGGATTCTTTCAAAAACTTTTATTGCGTCTTTTACTGTTTCGCAAGTCTCGGCGATCATTTTGATCATGTGGATACAAGAGATTCCATATGACCAACTATCGGCATTAGCGAAAGTCAGACCAATAAATAATCCTTTGTCATTTATCGCATCGTCTGCGTTATAAAAGAAATGGCTCATCAAGGATTATAGTGGCTGCATATCGAGCTTTCCGCAATAGAACAGAATGGCGATACGGTAGTGGGCGAAGCTCCGGAAGCCTCGTGCGCTCGCTTTCACGTATTGAATCTTTGCATTGAGTCCTTCGGTTACG
>JACQWJ010000025.1 GCA_016209325.1 Candidatus Uhrbacteria bacterium | reverse complement strand
TTATTATTCGTGATAGCCGCGCCCTCATATTTGAAGAAAAGAACGATGTTGGAGAATTAAAGTATAATTTGCCGGGTGGCCACATTGAACCGGGCGAGACACCTATTGATGCACTACTTCGCGAAGTACTGGAAGAAACTGGAATGGTATGCGAACCGATGTCATTTTTGCAACTGGTCGTAAACACCTGGGATCGAAATCATTCGGTACTTATGTATTTTTCTGTTCGTGTGGCAGCTGATGCTGTCGTGGTGTTAGAGGAGGGAATCACTGCACAATGGATGACTAATGAAGATATTGCTGAGCTTCCGGATGATCGGTGTGTGTTTGGTATTAAATCCGCTTTGGCTATGGTTTTAAGAAATGAGGTGCTGCCCTCAACAGCACTTTTGTTACGCAAAGGTGGTAAACAGTTTGAGTGGCAAAAATAATTATTCTTGGTGATGTGTGTTGATCATTTTTTACTGAAACATCCCGACCTACATGCCTCAAAATCGCCATCCAATAAATCATCGAAAACCCCTTCAAAGAACCGAGCAAACTTGGTACTAAACCCACAGACACCGCCATGCAGGGGTCTTATCGGAGGCAACCCGTTCGCCTATGGTGATGGGGCAACCCATAGGGCTTCGGCACGAACACAAAACGACTCAGCAATGGGTCGTTTTGTCGTACGCGCAAATTTTTTCCCCCGAGTGTTCCTCTCTTGCAAAAAGGCACCCCTGGAATCCGATCACGCTTCCTGAAGGAGTGAAACGTGTTTATCTTGATAAACCAGTCGGCTTCTCAGATTTCCGAGGAGCTCCCGTTTCTCCGACACGGTTCCCTCGCGCATCAGGTATTTCGCATAAGCGCGGATATCCATGTCCTCCGTCACGCCATCGGGAATTGAATTTCTGCCGCGGAACAACTTCTCAAATCGACTGAAACGTTTTATCTCCTCCTGAAGTTTTGCTTTCATCCCAAGTTCGTTGATGTTGATCTGATCGAAAATTTTCAATAGCTCCACAATCAACTCTTCTTCCCTGATGTACGAATTTTTGCAATGGCGATCCCTCGCACGCGTACATCCGTAGTAGACATATCGCGTATGTCCACCGTCTTTGCGTTGTTTGTACTTCTCTTCCGCCGATACCCCCGAGCCACACAGTCCACACGTGAACAACTTCGTGAAGGCGAACTCTTTGTTTTCCCGCACGATCTGGTCGCGCCTGAGCTGGTTTTGGGCTTGTTCGTACAGCTCCTTGGTGACGATCGGCTCATGCTTTCCCGTATACCAATTTCCACTATTTCTCGGATACTCGTACATCCCGTAGTAGAAGGAATTTTCAAACGTTCGGTAAACACCACTGAGCGTTAAGGGTTTGTTGCCCTTGGTTTTGAAGTTGAGTTCATGCTTGAGCCAGTTGTAAACCTTGTGACCACTCCACTTTTCGTACGCCACCTTCTCAAACATCTGTTTCACAATCGGCGCGCGTACTGGATCGAGTATCTTCTGACACTTTTTATCCATGAGCTTTTGATCGAGATACCCGAGCGGGGCGACCCCAGGCCAGAGACCCATTTCGACCCGCGTCCTGAGTCCTCGTCTCACGTTTTCTCCTCGATGATCGTTCTCAAGTTTGGCGGTTGAGCCAAGAATCATCAGGAGGGTGTTTGAGCGTGGATAGGTGTAAGGGGGAAAGAGCGGGTTTAGATCATGTGGGTTATGAGTTTTTCTACAGTCTCAACATTGGGGCCTTCTCCCACAAGAGGATAACCCTCCGCACCTAGGGAATATCCATGAAAACGGGGTCCCCGATGTTCAGGGTATGCGCTTTCGCAAACCCTGCCCGGAGTTCCAAGACTTCCGTCGCCTCTGCGGACGGGCGAAACGAGGGAATCGGTTGGCCTGGAATGGGAACCGACGCGTTCTCAACGATATGGACGATGCGATTGTTTCGAATCCACAGGATGTCGATCGGAAAACGCATATCCTTCATCCAAATACCGACTTCCTGCGGCTCGTCGTAGACGAAAAGCATGCCGTCGTTTTCCGACAGCAAGGCGCGCCCAGACAGACCCTGTGCCTGTGCTTCGGGCGTCTTGACGACCTCAACGAGAACACGGGTTCCGTCAAGAAACGTGATCGACGCTTGGGGAAATCGACGGATAAATTCCACACAGAAAAAAAAACCGACAATCGCCATACCGAACACAATGACGATTAAAAACGTCCGAGCCAGAAACGCCTGACGTTTCATGGATTGCTTGACGGTTTGGCCACCGCCGTCTGTTCCTTCCATATGAGCAACAAGGCTCCGAGCCCCATAAGTAAAACCAGCACTCCGAGTGCAAACACCTTTTCACGACTTTGGAGAAAGAGGGCGGAAATGCCGAACACAGCTGCAAGAACATAGTACGCCATAACCACCTGGCGCTGCGACCAGCCGAGGTCGAGGAGGCGGTGGTGTAGATGCCTCTTGTCGCCTCGGAACACCGCAGACGGACCGCCCTGGCGCCAGCGCCGGAGGATGATCCAGACAACGTCGAGGAGCGGAATACCGAGGACAAGGAGGGCCGTCGCCACCTTTCCGCCGGAGATGACGGCAAGCACGCCTACCAGGTAGCCGACGAATGTGCTTCCTCCTTCCCCGAGAAAGATCGAGGCGGGGTGGAAGTTGAAGAGAAGAAAGCCGAGGAGGGCTCCGAGCGCGATCGCGGACAGAACAGCGACGTCCGGCTGGTAATACGCCGCAGTCAATGCCAGGAGCATGACCATGCCTGAGCCGATCGCGGAGATGCCAGTTGCTAAGCCGTCGAGGCCATCAAGGAGCTTCGTCGTATACATGACGACGAGCAGCCAAGCGAACACAAGCATGTCCGACTGCCACGACGGCAGGATGAACGCGCCTCCGAAGGGATTCGTGAGTTTGTCTACTTCGATCCCCCCGGCGATCGCGCAGGCCGCAGCGATCACGGGAGCGACGAAAGAGAGGCGGGGGGGCAAGCGGAATCGGTCGTCGATCCATCCGCCAACAATGAGGACAAAACCTCCTAGAAGGAACCCAACGTAATGGCCGCGTGTTATTTCCCCGCGCGTCAACACGTCCGTGCTCGCCATGACCGCAACCATGCCGACCACAAGCGCAAAAAAGATGGCAATGCCTCCGCCGAGCGGAACGGGACGCACATGGATTCTCCGCGGTTCGTCCGGCTGGTCGACGAGACCGATGCGACGCGAGGTGCGGCGGATCAGAAGCGTCAGAAGAAGACTCGCGCAAAACGCGAGGATTCCCCAGGGAGCAACCAGGAGCGCATGTGAAGCGGCGGGCGGGATCACGAGCGTCATAGCGCGGCCGCCTTCTGAATCTCGACCTTCCCCTCGGAATGGAGAATAAGCGTGTCACGTCGCTCCGCCTTGCCATCGAGCAGGGCTTCGGCAATCGCGTTGTCGACCTCCTCCTGGATGAGGCGGCGGAGCGGCCGGGCGCCGAACAAGGGATCATACCCCTTGTGCGCGAGAGCGGCCACGGCCGTGTCGTCCGCGCGGAAGTGGATGCCCTTGGCTTCCAGACGTTCGGTCACCTGGCCGAGGAGGAGGTAGGCAATCTGAAGGACCTGGTCCTCGGTGAGCGGCGTGAACACGATGATCCCGTCAAAGCGGTTCAGGAACTCAGGGCGGTAGACGCCGCGGAGCTCTTCCTCGAAAAGGCGGGTCTTCATCTGTTCGGCCGGGGTGCCGACTTTCACGGCTTCCTGGATGTAGCCGGTGCCGGCGTTCGAGGTGGCAATGACGATCGCACTCGTGAAGTCGACCGTGCGGCCGGCGGAATCGGTCAGGCGTCCGTCCTCCATGACCTGGAGGAAAAGATTCAAAATGTCGGGATGGGCCTTCTCAAGCTCATCAAGGAGGACAATCGAGAACGGCTGGCGGCGCACAGCCTCGGTCAGGAGTCCCCCTTCGCGCATGCCGGCGCGTCCGATGAGGCGGTAGACGCTCGCCGGGTCCTGGTACTCGGACATGTCAAAGCGGAGCAGGGCCTGGGTGTCTCCGAAGTAAGCCTCGGCAACCGTCTTCGCGAGCTCGGTCTTTCCCACGCCGGAAGGGCCAAGAAACAGAAAGTTCGCGATCGGCCGGTGCTCGTTGCGCAGCTCCGCGCGGGCACGCCGGAGGGCAGCCGCGACCGCGCGCACCGCCTCGTCCTGGCCGATGACGCGCCCATGCATGCGCTCTTCGAGGTGGAGCAGCTTGTCGCGTTCGTCCTCGTCAACGCGCGTGAGCGGAATGCCCGTCTTCGCCGCCAGAATGCGGGCGACGTCCTCCCCGCGCACGAGGGTGTGTGCACCCTTCATTTTGCGAGCATCGATGGCGGCCTCGCGCGCCACTTCGATCGCCTTTTCTGGCAGGTAACGCTCGTGCATATAGCGGTCGGACAGGGTCACAGCCGTCTCCAGCGCCTCAAAGGAAAACACCACCCCATGCTCGTTTTCCAGAGCCGCGCTCTTGCTTTCCAGGATCTGCACAGCAACGCTCGCGTCCGGTTCCCGGACGTCAATCCGCTGAAAGGACTGCCCTGCGGGGGAAGCCTCCAGGACATCCGCATAGGCCTCGGGAGTGGTGGTCGCGACGACAGGAACGATGCCTCGGGCCAGCGCGTCCGCCAGGATCACGAGGAGGTCCGTTCCTCCCTCTCCTCCGGACGCCTGGGCCAGCTGTTCAATGTTCGGAATGGCGAGAATAACGTTGGCTCCGCGGGCGATCTCGGCCAGCACGGCCATGAGCCGCTCCTGAGCTTCGGCAGGACCCAGACCGGACACGAGCGCGGGGACGGACAGGACGACCAGACGCTTGTCTTGAAGCATGGCCGGAACCCGTTCCTCCACCATCCGTTCAGCGATGCCCGCCAAAAGAGCGTCTTTCCCGACCCCGGGCGGACCGACGAGGAGGACTTGCTGCATGCCTCCCTCAAGGACCCGGAAGACCTCCTCCATCTCCCGTTCGCGACCGACGAGGAGCGGCAGACGGCCATACACGGCTTCCGTCGTCAGATCCAGAGACAACTGGTCGAGGAGCGGGGTGGCGACCGAGGTCATAGAACGGTTCATGGCGCCGACCGGCTTGTGCAGGGCCGCGCGGCGGAACGTGGCATACCGTTCGCGCAGGCGTTCATTAATACGTAGCCATTCGACGACATTGTCGAAGCACTCCGGGCTGACCTCTCTGCTTTCGAGCAGTTCGCGCAAGTACGGTTCCCGACGATACGATTCCTGAAAGACTTCGAGGATGGACACATGGAGGCGTCCCTGTGCGTACGCTTGGACGCAAGCCGCGAGCATGACTTCGACGCCGGCTGACCCCATGCGGGTTTTGGGAGCTTGCGGAAGCTCAGACAAATGCCGGTTGACGGATTCCTGCATGGCATCAAAGCGGATGCCGAGTCTCCCAAACGCAATGCCGGCCTGCTCGGAACCAAGGCATCCTAAAAAAAGATGGAGGGGTTCCACGTTCCCGTGGCCGAAACGTTCGGCGAGCGCATAGGCTTCCTCTACAGCCTGTCCGGCTTCGTAATCGAGCACGCGGGCGACAGAAACTCGCTTGCGCATGGAAGGATCTAAAGGTACGACGTCCGGAATCGGCGCCCCGTAGGGACGCCTAGGAAGGGACGCGTGCCCGTCCGAGGCGTGGGCAAAGCGGTAGCAGAGAAAACATCCGCACGCGGCGGCAAAAAAGAAGGCGAGGGCGGGCACGTTCGTCTCCAGCCAAAACGCGCGGCTCCACAGGCGGCCGTCATCGGAAAGAAAAAAGGTGTACGTCCCGAACCCGAGGAAAGATGTCAGGCCGGCCGCGAGGACGAGCAGGTCGCCGGCCTTTCGGGCCCGCTGGCGCAGGTGGACGACCGAACGAGTGGCGATTCCCATGGATTCGTCCCACACGTAGGCGACACCGTCAATGAAAACGGATGTCAAAGCGAGTTCTTCCTGCTTGCGCTTGGACCAGAATGCCATAGCTTCCTTACCCAAAAAGAGAGAGAAGAGCCAGGAGGTGAAAAACGAAGCCAACAATCGTAAGAGGCAACGCGACGAGATACAGACCGACGGCACATGCGACGCAGCACGCCCAAACCGCCCAGGCGATTCCCCGCAGACAGATGATCGCGAGCCGTAGAAAAAAACTAATGAGCTTCCCGGCCAGGTCGGTCGCTCCGTACATGGGGACGAACAAATTTTTGATCCACACGCCCAGTCCCAGTCCTTCCCAGCGGCGGACGAGCGCGCGGCGTGCCCAGGACATGATACGCAGGAAACCCTTCCCATACCACCAAAACGGAAACGCCAAGGCGTCGAGGATGAGATCCCCGAAAAAATACCTCGCGGCCAGAAGCGGTGTCGACGACGTCATATCTTCCCCAGTATAGCAAACATGGGACCATTGCGCGCGTCAGGCGGACGGGGAGATGTCGACCCGGATGCACTCCATGAGACGCAGGTAGAAGTGCAAGTTATGGATCGTCGCGAGCCGCATCCCGAGCAGCTCTCCCGACTGGAACAGGTGACGAAGATATGCACGCGAAACGGTCCGACACGCCGAGCAGCCGCAGTGCGAATCAACCGGCTCGTCCGCGAACGCGCAGGCCTCGTTCGTGATGTGCAGGCGGCGATAAAAGTCCGCATGTTCCGGCTCGCGCACGGGATGCCAGGCTTCCGGATCGAGATTCCAAACGAACAGCGTCCCGTGGCGGGCGTTGCGGGTGGGCAGGACGCAGTCGAACAGGTCGACGCCAGAACGGACATAATGGACGATCTCCTCCGGCATACCGCCACCCATGAAGTAACGAGGTTTGTCCTCGGGCAGTCGGCCGCACACGAAGTCCGCGATGCGATAGCTGTCTTCCCGCGGTTCGCCAACCGACAGGCCACCGATGGCATAGCCGTCAAACCCGATGCTGCGGAGGCCGTCGGCGGAACGCGCGCGCAAGTCCTCGTGCACACCGCCCTGGACAATGCCGAACAGCTGCCGCCGGACCGCCGATGCCGGCGCGTCCGCTCCCGCGTCGAAGGCCGAGCGACAGCGGGCTGCCCAGCGCAGCGAGCGGTCCATCGCTTGCTCGTAACGCTCACGGGTGGAATCGCCAGCCGCCACATCGTCAAACAGCATGGCGATGTCCGAACCGATGGCACGCTGCATGCCCATGGATAGCTCCGGCGTGAGGAGGATCCGCGATCCGTCGATATGAGACTGAAACAGAACACCTTCTTCGGTCGTCTTGTTAAGGCGCGCGAGGCTGAAGACCTGGTATCCGCCGCTGTCGGTCAGAATGGGACCGTTCCATTCCATGAAGCGATGAAGTCCACCAAGCCGTTCCATGGCCGCCAACCCCGGACGCAGCAGCAGGTGGTACGTGTTCGAAAGGAGAATCTGGGCGCCGAGTGCGCGCATGTCCTCCGAGGACAGCGTCTTCACAGCACCCTTGGTGGCAATCGGCATGAACATGGGCGTCTCCACGTCGCCATGGGGCGTCGAAAGCCTGCCCTGCCGCGCCTTGCCGCAGGTTGTTAGCAGTTGAAACATAGGTCGATCGAACCAACCCAACAATACAAGAAAACGAACCCATATCAAAACCACGGGCCCGTTTCCCATTTCATTTTATCTTGGTTTTTCTCAAACGTTGCGGGAAGGAAGGATCCCTCCTGAAACGATCTGTTGGTTCAACGATTATACGTGACGACCGCCGGGGCGCTACGCACGTATGCGGGCACACCGGCCTTTACCATGCCGAGCATCTGGACGTTACGCGTGACGGCGGCCAGGGAGCGCGTCTCGGCGATGGACAGCTCCAGCTGCTGGGTCTCGAGCTTCAGACTGCTGATCTTGGTTTCCAAATCCCGGATGCGGTAGCCCTTGGTCGCGGCCTGGTTGGCCTGCACGACTTGGCACAACGCCAAGACCGTCACCAGAAAAACCATCGTCACGTTTAACAGCGCGACATGACTTCCCATCCAGGAAAATGCGGACCGGGTCTTGCGCGCGGAGGAAAACAGGGTTTGCGAGAATTTCGACATAGGGCGACGTTTCCGGTCCGGAAGCCAGGGTCTCAACAGGGTTGGGATCATGGATTCCGTCTGGAAGCGTTACATACGTTCTGCAGCTCGCAGCTTGGCGCTGCGGGCGCGAGCATTTTTTTTGATTTCGTCTTCGGTCGGGGTGACAACGCGCTTTGTGAGAATACGGAGTTCCGCTCCTGACGCATACTTGAAGAACCGCTTTACGATCCGATCCTCCAACGAATGGAAAGAGATGACGACGAGACGGCCTCCGGGCCTGAGCAGGCCGACTGCCTGAGGGAGGACCGCTTGCAGAGCATCCAATTCTCCATTGACCGCGATGCGCAGGGCTTGAAAGACACGCGTGGCGGGATGAATCCTTCCCCGGCGCGGGACGGTACCCGCAATTGTTTCCGCCAAATCGGTCGTCGTACGGAACGGAGCCCCCTTACGACGGCGTTGGATGATCGCTTCGGCGATGCGCAAGGCTTGAGGTTCCTCGCCGTAGACGCGGAACAGGCGCACCAACTCTTCTTTGGTCCATGCGTTGACGATCTGGGCGGCCATCAGCTCCTGCCCCGTGTCGTAGCGCATGTCGAGCGGACCTTCGGCTTGAAAGGAGAAGCCTCGCTCCGGATCTTCCACGTGGACCGACGAGAACCCGACGTCGAGCAAAATACCGTCGGCAGCCTCGAATCCCTCGACCATCGCATGGTGCGCGAGGCGCTCGTAGGAATCGCGGACGAAGGTGGCCGGGTCCCCGAACCGCTCAAGCCGTCGCCGCGCCGTATCAAGGTTCGTCGCGTCCCGGTCGATCGCGAGCAGACGGCCGCCCGGCAGGATGCGCGAGAGGATCTGTTCGGCGTGCCCTCCTTGCCCCACGGTGGCATCGATGAACCGCTCTCCCGGCTTCGGATCGAGGAAGTGCAACGTTTCCGACGTCAGAACGGGGACATGGCAGAACTCCGCCATAGCTACACTCCCAGTTCGGCCAGCTGCTCGGCGATGCGCTCGGCGTCTTCCTCGGCCGTCTTCTTATAGTGCTCCCACTGCTGGCTGTCCCAGATTTCCATCCGGGTGTACAGGCCCGCGACCGTCACGTTCTTCTGGAGACCGGCGTACGTCCGCAGGTATTCCGGGAGCACGACCCTTCCCTGCTTGTCCAACTCCGCTTCCATCGCGCCCGCAAGCATGAGCCGGGCGAAGGCGCGCGAATTGGACTGCCCCAGGGGCAAATTGGCCAGCTTCGTGGCCAGCTTGTCCCACTCCTCCTTGGGGAACAGGAAAAGAGACGCGTCCAGACCTCGGGTGATCACGGCACCCTCCTTGAGGTCGGCGCGGAACTTGATCGGGATCGCCAGGCGACCCTTCTCATCAACCGTGTGGGCGTACTCACCGATGAACATGGCTGTGTCTCCGACGTGAAGGGTGAAAGCTCCTTTGATGAAACAAAAGTGAGCATCGGATCTCGCGATCCAATCCCCACTTTTTTCCACCTGGACCCATTTTATGCCACCTATTCCCGCACGTCAACACGAATAAAAAACAAAAAAATGCTCTAAAATAAAAGAAGAAACGCATAAAATTCCAAACCCTGTGGATAATTCCCATTCCCCACTTTGCCGTAAAACGAACCTTCAAAACAATTTAAAAAAGAAAAAACAGCCGTGCGCGTCACGACTGATGAGATGGCTTCATTGGACGTACTTGTCCAGGAAGTCAAAAATGAGCGTATCGTCTGCGACCCAGTTGGTCCGCTTTGCCGAGCCGTGACCCTCGTCCTCGTTGATCCGGAGCTCAACCGGACAGCCGCGATCTTGGAGAACCTGCGCGATCTGCTCGGCTTCGCCCACCGGAACCCGCGGATCGTTCCGGCCGTGGAGAATGAGCATGGGTGACGTACAGAGTCCAGTCTCAAAGATCTTGAAGTAGGGAGAAAGCTGTCTGAGCAGCTCCCGATCCTCCTCCGGATGACCGTACTCCTGTGTCCGGTATACCACTCTATCCGGTCTCGTATTCTGGAAGAAGGTGAAAAAATTGACGATCCCGACCGCATTGACGGCGGCCGCCCAATGACCTGGATAAAAGGTCGCCATATAGGCCGCAACGAAGCCACCGTACGACCCTCCCTCTATGACGATGCGTTTGGGATGGGCGATCCTCTGCTCGACCAGGAAATTCCAGGCCAAGAGTGTGTCTGTCAACGCCACCGGACGCTTTTCAATGTTGTCCGCGTCCAGCCAGTCTTTGCCGTACCCAGTACTGCCCCGGACATTTGGGGCCAGAACCGCGAAACCCTTTGCGAGGGCATAGCGGATGAATACGGAATGCGTCGGTCGGTGTTGACCGTTGGGTCCTCCATGGACCATCAGAATTACTTTGCTGGTCCCATCGCGTTGGAAACCGGCAGGAGTATAGAGGAATGCAGGGATCAGCTGTCCTCCATACCCGGTATAGTGTACGAGCTCAACATTCATCCTGGGCACGAGCTCGTCCAGACGAGGAGAGGTGTTGAGGAATCGATCCGTACCCTTCGTCTCAAGATCGTACAGGTACGCATCCCTGGGGTGCGTACCGCTGTAGGAGAACAGGAAACGTCGACTGTCCCAACTCTCAATGAACCCGCCCGCCAGTCCCGGAGGGAGATCCGGACTATGGATATCTCCCCCGTTCCGCAGGTTGCGAATCTCCACGACCCGACTCCCCCCCCGGTTCCACGACAGCGTCATCCACTCCTCATCCTCCCAAACGCCATTTTGGGGAAGATGATATCCCTCAAATTCGACGTTCAGCTCTTGAAAGAGGGTGGTGAGAGGATACGTGGAATCCGTCAGGTCGATACGCGCCAGGTAGGTGGTATTAAACCCGGCGTTCGTGCACACGTACATCATCTGACCATCCCGCGAGACAGTTGGGCTCGTGAAGAGAGTCGGATTATCATGCGGAGTTACGAGTGTGGCCGCACCCGTCATGGGGTCAACCAGATAGATGTTTGAATCCTCCTGGCTCTCCAACCGGCTGACAATGGCGTACTTCCCATCGGGTGACCAACCCACCCCGAAATTCCACTTGTCCCGAGCAAAGATCGAAGTCATCGATCCGGTTGCGAGGTCCATTACCTTGACGTGATAGGCCTTCACGTCATCCTCATTGGTCGAAACGAGGATACGCGTACCATCCGGCGACCATCCACTGAAGGCGTAGATCTTCTCCGGGTTGTTGGTCAGAGCTCGGAGGTTCCCGTCATCCCAGAGCCAGACCTCGTCGTTTTCCGTGCCGTTGTTTGACGTCGTGATAATGATCTGATCTGGATCGACTGGAGAACAAGTCGCGCTTCTCGCCGGACTCGGGAAGTTGGTCAGGCGCTCGTAGAGTCCAGTGATCGGATCACGACGAAATACCTGGTCTGCCTCCAACGGTTCGTACTGGAGATCGAGAGCCACGCCGGATAAAAACAACATGCTTCCATCCCGACACCAGTCCTGCGGCTGACTCCAACCGACGGCGTCGTAGACCTCCTTCACCGACGGCACCGTCGAGGGTGCGGCCGTGGGGGCCAGTCCGTCGTATCGGACCTGCTGACGTGCACCGCCGCATCCGACCACCATTATTGCCAGATACAGGAAGAAAAACCAAAGCGACAGCCATGTCGCTCTCTTCTTTCGAGGTCCCATTGGGTACCTCCTTTCTTTGGTGTTAACTTGCGACCGCACCTTGCGGCCGCGCAGAACTTACCTCTTGAGATAAAAAAAGTCAACCCGCTTGAAATAGTCACCACGCCACCATCCCACTCTTCAACGCGTCCGCGAGGTCGGAGGCGGACCAGGAGGCGAGGCTGTTGAGGGTGTACGCGCGTTCGGTGCCGATGGTGGGCCGGGGGAATCCCCGTTCGATGCGCATGGGGATCAATTCTACCGTTCGCTTCTTTCCATCGGCCGTAGCCTCATTTTGCCTACGGGCGAGGCCCTCCCACCGAATCTTGGCCACGACGGTCTCGTTCTCGTCCTCGCCGAACTGGTCGAAGACGAAGTTGCCGAGAGAGTAGAGGATGAGACCGTCCTTGTAGGTCTCGATGCCCTGAAGGACGTGGGGATGGTGACCAATGACGAGGTCCGCGCCGGCGTCGATCGCAGCGTGGGCCAGCGTGATTTGACTCGCGTGCGGCAGATGCTGGTATTCGACTCCCCAATGGAAGGAAGCGATCACGAGGTCGGCCTGCGTTGCGGCTGCTTGGACCTGACGGGACACTTCCTCGGGAACGACCGGCCGGATCAGGCTTTCAAACGCCAGGAAGGCGACGCTACGGCCGTTTGCCTCCGCAATGACGATAGGTCCGTCGTTGCGGTAGCCGCCCACCGGCTCGATCCCCGCTGCGCGCAAATGTTCCGAGGATTCCTGCCAGGCGGCTTCCCCGTAATCGCCGATGTGATTGTTCGCAACGGACAGATGGGTGAACCCCGCATAGGTCAACGCGTCCACTCTGGCCGGATCCGCCTTAAAACGAATCTCCTTTGGGATGTCGATCGAAGACGTGGATAGGACGCTTTCCAAATTGCCGAAAACAAAATCAGAACCCGCGAGGGTATCGCGTGCAGGTCCGAATGCGTCTTCGACGGTCGTCTGAGCCAGCCATGTCGCGACGCTCCGCGCCAACATGAGGTCGCCGACGGCGGTTAGGGTCAGCGGTTCCTCGGAAAGGAGTCTGGCGAAAAAGACCAGGTAGCTCGTGCCGGGAAGCGTCGGATCCTGAAGGATGCGCCCGCTATGTTCCTGCCACACGAGCCGATCCTGTGCGCCTTGCATGTCCATCCACAACAGATACGCGTCGAGCGCAAACGGGGAGTCCAGATATTCCGAGCTGAGGCCGTCGATCTGAGCGTAATCCCGCTGAGATACAAGCGACAGGGTCTCCGCGTCTTTGGCGTCCGCCTGTGCGGCGCGGAGGCCGTGCGAGAAGTCGATGCTTGAGACGACCAGGGCGTCGGAAGGCAGGATGTCTTCCAAGGCCGTCACGAGCTTCCGAGCGGAAAACTCTTCTGCCGGCGACTTGGCGATGATGGGGATGATCGGGACGCCTGGGAACAGTTTGGCCAAATACGGAACATGGGCACCGACGCTGTGCTCGTTTTCAAACGAGTCCGGCTCTTCCGAAACAACGCCGGAAGACACGAGGGCCAGGACGGCGGCGTCCGCGGTCGACACGCTGCCGACCGAAGTTTTCCAGACGCCGCGCGTCGTCTGAACCAATGCTCTTCCCTGATTCTGATGGGCTGGACCAATCAGAACGATGACGGAAGGGCGTGTCGAGGCGGCGATGGACGACCACTGTTCCGCCAGCTGTTTCCCGAGCAGCGTGTGGTGGGGCAGGACGGCGGCGGAGACGGACGCTGATTCGGACGAAGCCGGCACGCTCACTTCCTTGGCAGCTCGCAGGACCATGCCAATGCCTTCGATGTTGTCTACCTGAAACGTGCGCGGCGAAAATGCGAAGGGTTTGGACGGGAGTCCTTCCTCAGAAACGGATACGAGCGTCGGATGGACGGAGGATCCCCACAGACGCGGAAGCCAAGGCAGCAAAAGCAACAGAGGGACGACGAGCGTCCCTCCGATGATCCACGCCGCGGTTGTGAGGCGTTGGCGATCCATGCTTATTCAACGATGGTTATCGTAGCCTGCTCCGAATGGTTATGGATCGACGGATCCCGCTCCAGGCGGATGTACGCGGGCTCGGCGACGTAGACGCCGGGCGTAACGACGCGGGCGTAGTAGGTGAGCGTATTGTTCCCGCAGGCGGAATCGACGATGCGGTCGTTGGTCACGAAGAATGACACGCGCTGGTTGAAGACCTGGTAGGGATAATCGACGCAGCCTTTGACGTCGACGTACATGAAGGAAGGTTCGGTAACGGCGGCCAGCCCGGACGGCAGGACGTCGGTAATCTGGTACGTCTCAAACGGAGCGGTATTCGCGGGAGACGGGGACGGATACAGCCCTTCTTCCATGAACTCGATGGGCTGAGGCGAGAGGTCGACCGTGTTACCTGACGGCGGGACGTCGTACTGGACGCTGACCCGGATGAGGTCGCCCTCGCGGAAGGACGTGCCGGATGCGCCGCCCACAGCCGCATAGCTGCGGCGGAGGACCAGGCGGTCCTCGACCGGCTCGTTCGGATCGACGAGTGGGGTCTCGTAGCGACTGACTGCGAGCACCGTTCCCTTCTCGGCCATGGCGGACAGTCCAGAGAGCTGACCAGCCGGCACAATGACCGTTTTCGACTGCCCGCGCTCCAGCGTGGCGCGCTGACGTTCCCCGCCCAGCGTGTAGGCGACCGTGACGGATCCGGCCGGAAACGCCTTCATGGATTCACGGATGAACAGAAGCTGTTCGAGAGCGATAAGCGTGTTGCCGTGCGGTTGCCTCCAGACGTAATCCGCGAGCGCGTCGCGTTCGGGTTCTGCCAATCCGCCGGCGAGAATGGCCATCAAGGATGTCTGCTCAACCGACGTCTCGACGTGCTCGGCGGGAACATAGGCGTATCCCAATTCCTTGGTCAATTCCTTTGTGAGCGAGCGATACAGCGTCCGCGCACCTTCGCTGTCGCCGAGGAGGTGCAGAGCCAAGGCGACGTAGATGCGGGACTCCGTATCCAGATCCGGCGTTTCCGCGAACCGCTGAAGCTCGGCCAGGACGGGAACTCCGAGGCCCGCCAGGGCGGCGTAAGCCTTGGCGGCCTGTCCCGCGTCCAGAGGTTCGGAACCCGTTGCACGGGCATCGAAACGGTTGCGGAAGTAGAACTCCAGGTTCTTCTCGTCAAACGGCGTTTCCCCGAACAGGGCGACTTTGGCGGTCAGGTCGAAATCCTCGTCGGCATAGGGCAAGAGACGGATACCCAGCCCCTGGTAATTCTGCGCGACGATTTCGGGAATCGGGTTGGTTTCCCCAAATTCCTTGTTCAAGAGTTCGGTTGCCATGACGCGAACCGCCGCTTCATCGGCGCGATCGCCGTACGTGCTGGCCATTCCCGAGAGATCGGGATAATACCGTCCGCGGTTGCCATCGAGAAACGTGACGTACGTCAGACGGTCGGAAGCGCCTTCGATCGATCTCGTTCCGTCGAGCACGGTCTTCGCAATGACGGGCTTTACGAGACGCGAAGAGACAATCAGAACGGTCCGCGTGACCGTATCCTTCAACGTGCCCGTGGTTCCGGAGACGGTAATCTCATGGGGACCGATCGCGAGATCCGGAAGGTCAAAGCGCAGGGTGTCACCAGCAGCGGCCTGGCGCGTCTCTTCGATCTTCGCGTCCGGGACGCGAATCGTGTAGGCGACGAAGTCGGCAGGACGCACGTCGGTGCCGGCGGCGCGTACGAGGATCGTCGGCTGGTCGCCGTCCAAGTACGAATTCCGCATGACTGGGCTTAGGAAGAACGGCAGGGTGGCGTCCACGTTGGCCACAGCGTCTCCCGCCAGCTTACGGTTCGGTTCGATGGCCTGGGCCGTGACGCGCCACGACGTGATGTTGTCGGGCAGCGTGAAGCGGTATTGCGCCTTTCCCTCCTGGTCCGTGACGACTGTCGCAAAAGCGGCGGTGTCCTTGAAGACGAAGCGTCCCCGGTCTCCCCCGCCTCCGCCTTCGGCACCGTTCATGGCAAACGCCTCGGCTTTCTGGGTCACCTGCGTTGCCAAAATCCCGCTCTCGACGTGGCGAAAGAGTTCGCCAAGGGGATCGACGTCCTCGGGAGTCAGCGCATAAAACGCCTCGTCCACGACGTTCAGGTTCACTTCGGCGGACACGGGATTACCCTGAACGTCCTTGAGCGAAACGGAGACAACAGCTTCCTCTCCGGGACGGTAGGCGTCGCGGTCGGAGGACACGTCCACTGTCAGCTCGTTTAAGGATTGGTCGTAGGAAACGTCATATCCCTGGGTCCCCATGAACCCCCAGATGCCAATGTCGTTTCCCCCAACCTCGGCATAGCCGCGGCCGTCGAAGAAAATGCCGAAGGCGGACACGTTCGGAATATCCCTCGTTTCGTAGAGGAATTCGTAGCGCCCTCCATGGGTGACGGACGTTTCCTGAATGCCGCGTTGGGCCTGGAAATAGAGGAACGTTCCTTCTGCGGGTACGGCAAACGGCTTGCCTCCCAAGTCGACGCGCAGATGGACTGTCTGATTTTCCCCATAGCCCTTGAATTGCTGAGGATCGGCTTCCTGCTCTTCGTTAGTAAACCGCAAGGCATGATCCTCGTACTCAAATTGGTGGTCCTGCCAGACGTAGGTCTCAGTCCGGTCGGTACGGCCATTTTCGTCCGACGCAAAGAGGATCACCTTGTAGTTGGCTTCGGGGTTCCGGATGGGGAATGCATAACCTGCCTTGCCATCCGCGCCCGTTACCAAAGAGACGTCCGCAATCTTGGCCTCCTTGCGGTCGTAGGCATACCGGGTGACGGTCTGCTTGCGGATGAAGTCGTAGGTCGTCCCGATTTCGCGACGGACGTAGGTAATCTCGACCACCTCACCGCGGATCGCCTGACCGGGACGAACCGACGGGGCGAATTCCTTCGGATCCCAGGAGTCGGAGGGCTCCACGGTCCGGGCGGTCACCTCGACCCTGCCGGTTCCATCCTTGATCTTGGCCTGCTCCCAGGGAATGTCGAGATAGACCTTTGGTCCGAACAAAGCCAGGCTGGTTCCGGCTTGAATGTTTCCCTCTTCTGGACGATCTGGAGACACATTGATCCACATGGTGCGCGGATAGCGCCATTCGAGGTTGGATGAGTCGTAGGGAAACGCGAGCGTCGCGCGGGCATTGCCTGTCTCGTCCAAGGTCACCACCTGGGTGCCGAGCTCGCTCTCAACGCGGACGGGCATGTTCTTGACCGGGGTTCCCTCGAAGAATTCCCCATGGACAGTAAATCCGACCGCGTCCCCGGCAAAGGCTGCTTTGACATCAGGAACAATGGAAAGTGTATACGCGGGCTTCACATACTCGGTCACTTGGACGCCACGCATGGTTATTTCGTCTTCTCCGGATTCGATCTTCAGGTCGTAATAGCCAGGATTGATTCCCGAGATCTTCAGTGTCCCTTCGAACGTGCCACGCTCGGTCACGGGGAGGTCGATTTCGTCGAACACAATGTCGGACGTTCCGCAGGAGGGGTCGTTGAAATCGCACCAGGATGGCTGACCGATCCAGGCGCGCACCGTCTTCGGGTGTTCGCCGGTCGTCCGGCGTTCGGCATAGCCCCAGACCTGAATCGTGTCAGAAGGCTGGTACATGGGCCGGTCCGTATAGACGTAGCTCCAATAGTCCGAGCGCGGATCCGAAACCGGACCGATCCGCTTGTCCCATCCGGCCTTCGTGGCATAGGGCATCCATCCCTCGTCGAGGGACAGGACAATTGCGTCTTCCCCATGACGGATTTCGGCCAGCTTGGGAGCGACGTAATCCTTCGTAAGGCGGCCTTCGGCGGAAACGTAGGCGATTCCATCCGGGCCGGTTGCGGCAGTCTGGACGTCTCCCGTAAATTTTACCTGTGCACCCTCAACGGACGCGTGGGAGGATGCGCGGTTCACCCAGAAGAGGGTACGGTCGGTCGCCTTGGCGACGTAGGCGGTCAGGTCGCTTGACTGGATGAGAAGCCACTGGCGCTTGCCCTTGGCTTCGATGTCCGCGAGGTAATAGCCGGATTCCAAGGGCTGGGGAAAGAGAAGGTAATGCTGCCAGTTCCGGGCGACGTCCGTCGCGTCAAATTCGGCAACCAGGGAAAGCTGTGAAAAGTCGGCAATACCTTCGGGGGTTGAGAACTGGGTCCAATCCACTTCCTGTCCCTTCTGCACGGCGGCTACGTAACGGTCAAAGGCGGACACCTGGTCGGCGTCGAGGAAGCGATAGACCTTGGCGTGTGCCGTGCCAATGGAATCGTTTCCCCAGTAGGAGGAGTAGGGAACGAACACGTCCTGGGAAGACGTGACCGTCAGATAGCGCTGCTGGAGGGAAAAATCAAAGCCGCGCTCGGCGTTGTTCGGGGACGTCTCAAACTGGAACGCGTAGTCCTCTCCCAGGACCTCGGCGCTGCCCTTCGGGGCGAGCGACCCGTCGATCGTCACGGAATAAACGGTCTCTGGGGCAAGCGGCTGCTCGGGCACGAACACGAACGCGCGCCGGGAATGCTCGACGTGGCCCTTCACCTCGGGAACGACGTGAAACGCGTTGGCAAAGGCTTCCGGATCGACGTTCTCATGGCTGAAATTGATTTCGATCCCCGCGTCCAAGGGAACTTCGGAAGATTCCTTGCCGGGAATCGTATTTAAAATTCGGAATGGACTCTTCACCTGGAAGGCCCAGGAGTAGGGACGAGAAACTTCCTGACCCGTCGGGTCGGTGGCAGTTGTCTGGAGCTTGACGCTGACGACTTTCGCGGCCGGGAGAGGCTCGTCGAACGCGAGACGGATCTGCTTGGCCGAAACCTGATCAAGGGTATAGGGAGTCGCGACGTTGAGCGCGAGCTTGTCCTTCACGTCCGCCACGCTCACCTTCTGACGGCTCTCAAGAATAAAAGACGTATCGGATGCGATACCGAGCGCGTCCGACTGTTCCGGTGTGAGGGTGAAACTGTCAAAGGCGTAAACGGTCTGTACACCAAAGAATGGCTGGAGCACGAGACTCGCGACGACGACGAGCACGAGGGCGGTGACGCCCGCGGTGGCCAGGCGGCGCTGCGGCCCCGCAAGCAGGGCCGAAAGAGAAAAACGAGAAGACATATGGGATGCCTGCCAGGCTTCCGAAAGGCGCATATGCAGCGCCTCCTTGAACCCCGGTCGCGGCGAAACGTCAATGGACTTAGCTTGGCGGTCCAAAAGCCCGCCTACGCCTTGTTCCAACGACGGCGAAGGATCTTCATTACGGTCTCGTCTCAAATTGGGGAAATGCATAAGGGGTAAACACTAGGGGCTTCTGCGCGCATCGGCTGCCGACAAGATGGCGCCTTCCTGACCAATGACGGTCTCCATCATGCGTCTGAGCTCGGGAGGCGCAAGAGATGCGCAGCGCTTGAGGGCGCGATGAAGGATGACCCCGATGTTGTTGGGAGTGCACTTCAAGGCTTCGGCGATCTCTTGATTGGTGCATTCGGCGTAGAACTTGAGCGTCACGGCCAGACGTTCGCGCTCCTGCAGAAGCTCAAGCACACGCTCGAGCTGGATGCCGAGAAGCGAGCGGTCGACTGCCTCGTTGAGCGCTGCACGCCCTGCAGCATGGTCGGGATGGGAATCGTCGAGCTCGTCAGCAGTCTTCTTCGTGCGGTAATGGTCCGTGACCGCGTTGGCGGCGATGCGATAGATCCAGGCGGAAAAAGACGTCTTCCAGACGAACGCGCGGCGATGGGTAAACGCCTTGAGGAAAATCTCGGAGACAAGGTCTTCGGCAATCTCGCGGTGACTGACGCGCCGGAACACGAAGGCGTAGATTTTCTGAAAGTAACGCTCGTACAGCTGGTCAAAGGCGGACTGTTCACCTTCCCCCATCCGCCGGGCCAACTCCTCGTCTCCCGCCGCCTGGGTGCTCTCCTGTCGATGAAAGGCCCCGAGCAGATCCGTCGCAACCTGAAGAAATCCAAAAAGTGGCCTCACGAGGTTCAACGTAAAGAGGGGTTGTTCATTACCTGTCACACGCGAAAATCCTCAAAAAATACTTGTTTGTCATCCTGACTGTCTCGGGAAGGATCTAAGCGGGGTAGATCCCTTCCGCCAAAGGCGGACCCGGCTTCGCCGGGCGCCGAGCTCGGGATGACAAGGCTGTATTAAAACACAATCCTCCCGACCGCGATGGCGGCGATCACGAGCCAGATGATGTTCAGGACTGCAGGCTGCCAGTTTTTTTGATGCACCGCATCAACGACGATCCCCACCGCCCCGCTCGCGTTCAGGAGATGGTATGCGAGGCTCTGGGATTCGAGAACGGAAAAAGTGAGGAGGACGTACGCGAGCAGAATCGCGACGACGCCGTACCAGCCCAGAAGTTCGGGGATGGATAATTTCATAGAGGATTCACTCCATGATATCTCTTTTTGTGTTTTGGAAGAAATGCCTTGGCTCGCACCTTGCGATGGTACGCGACCGCGAAGCGGTGCGCCTCGTCGCGGGCCTGCTGGAACAGCTCCTTGCCGCGGGTGGCGACGCGGACGAGTTCCGGGTCGGTCCGGTCGAAGACCAGGCGGTCCTGCTTGCGGTCGAACCCCTTTGCTAGGCCGACGATCGGAAGTTTGATTTCCATCTCATTCAAAACTTCCTGGACGTGACTGACCTGCCCTTCCCCGCCGTCGATGACCATGAGGACCGGAAGCGGCCAGGCATTTGGAAAATGCTTCGCACGCGCCAGGCGGCGGCGCATGACTTCTTCCATCATCGCAAAGTCATCGGAGCCGCGGACGGTCTTGATTTTGAATTTTCGATATTGGTCCTTGGCAGGCTTTCCCTCTTGGAAGACAACCATCGAACCGACGGCGGACGTTCCGGAAATATTACTGATGTCATACGCTTCAATGCGGCCATTCAAATCGATCCCTTCCTCCGGCGTACGACTGAAGGGCAGCTCGACATCGTCGCGCATGACGAGGGCCACGTCCTGGATGTGCTCCAGGGCGAAGATGGTGTTGCGCAAGCGGCTGGCCTCTTCAAACCGCTGGGCTTTGGACGCAGCTTCCATCTCTTTTTTCATCTGACGCACGAGTTGTGCCTTCTTGCCCTCAAAAAAGAGAATGAGCTGACGAATGATCTTACGGTAGTCCTCCCGGCTGATCTTGCCGGCACACACTCCGGGACACAGGCGGATATGGACGTTGAAGCAGGGACGGGCAACTCTCCCCCTTACGAAGGGGGAGGTGGAGGGGGTTGCCTCCGGTGGATCGCACGTGCTCCACGGAATCGCCTTGCGGATGAACTCGAGCGCGCGACGGAGCGAAGATCCGCTCGTATAGGGTCCGAACACGGCCAGGAACAGCTTGCGGGCGCGGGGCGACAGCGTGCGGTCGAACGGATCGACGCCCAAACGCTCCAGGTCGAGACCGCGCATCAGGAGCGGCTTCGGATACGGGTCGTTCGTGACCGCGAGATAGAGGAAACTCTTGTCGTCGCGTTGCAGAATGTTGTACTTCGGCCGGAGCGCCTTGATCTGATTGGCCTCAAGCACGAGCGCCTCGATCACCGTCGGCGTCTCGATATAGTCGATGAAAACGATGTTGCGGACCAAGTCCGCGATCCGATTGTCATGCGCCTTGAAAAAGTAGGACCCGACCCGCTTCCGAAGCGAAGTGGCTTTGCCGACATACAGCAGGGTTCCGCCGGCGTCGTAATAAAAGTAAACCCCGGAGTTGTCGGGAAGCTCGTTATTTTTGACTTTGATCGCTGGTGGAATCATGGATTGCGGTAAAAAAATCCAACAACTTCAAGCGGACGTGTGGAATCCCTCGTCTGAATACGTTTCCCCGTGCCCAATAGCCGTAATCACTTCACGAACATGCGGTAGCGTGTTCGCTGGAAGGTTTTGAAGCTGTTCCCAGCGCAATGTGTCGCATTTGTGAGGCTCGGCATTGGTCGGTTCCCCCTCCCATGATTTTGCCACGAAAAAGAAATCGAGACGTTCGCCGTCTTCCGCGTTTCGATGGCGGACATGGCTGAGGCGCATGAGGTCCGGACGGATCCGAACCCCCACCTCTTCTGCAGCCTCCCGAACTGCGGCGGTGACGAGTGACTCGCCGCCGTCCACATGGCCCGACGGCAGGGTGTACATGCCGTCGCAATAGCCGGTCTGGAAACGGCGAATGAGGAGGACCTTTCCTTCTCTCGCCAGAAGAACGTAGACGGCCGGAATCATTTTAAATCGCTCTTTAGGAGAACCCATACCGCATGGCATTCAGATACGAATAAATCTTCAGGCTTTGAGCATGCGTCGGAGGTAGTGACCCGTATGGCTCTTCGCGTTGCGCGCGATGTCCTCAGGCGTACCCACGCACACGATCTCCCCGCCCTTGTCCCCGCCCTCCGGACCGAGGTCGATGAGCCAATCCGCGGTCTTGATCACGTCCAAGTTGTGCTCGATCACAATGACGGAATTGCCGTGGTCAACGAGCGCGTGCAGGACCTTCAGGAGCTGCTCGATGTCGGCGAAGTGCAGGCCGGTCGTCGGCTCGTCGAGCAAATAGAGTGTTCGACCCGTGGAACGCTTGGATAGCTCCGACGAAAGCTTCACGCGCTGCGCTTCCCCGCCCGAAAGGGTGGGAGCCGGCTGGCCGAGCTTGAGATAGCCGAGCCCGACCCGGTTCAGGGTCTCCATCTTGTCAGACACAAATGGGATATCTTTGAAGAATGCCGCGGATTCTTCAACGGTCATTTCAAGAACTTGAAAAACATTCTTTTCCTTGTACTCGATCTCTAACGTTTCGCGGTCAAAACGCTTTCCCTTGCACACGTCGCATGTGACGTGCACGGTCGGCAGGAAGTGCATCTCGATGGCGATGGTCCCGTGCCCCTCGCAGTTCTCGCAGCGTCCACCTGGCACGTTGAAGCTGAAGCGTCCCGGCTTGTAGCCACGGTAGCGCGCTTCGGCCGTGGCGGAAAACATTTCGCGGATGGGCCCCCAGGCGCCTGTGTAGGTCGCAGGGTTGCTGCGGGACGTGCGACCGATCGGGGACTGGTCGATCAGGATGGCCTTGTCGACGTACTCGGCCCCGAGGACCGCCTTGTGCTTCCCCGGCACGGCCTTGGACCCGTACAGACGGCGGGACAGCTCCTTATACATGGTGTCGTAGGCAAGGGTCGACTTGCCGGAGCCGGAAACGCCCGTCACGCACACGAACCGGCGGAGCGGAATATCGACGTCGACGTTCTTCAAGTTGTTCTCGGACGCGCCACGGACCTTGATCGCGTCGCTTCCGACGGCGCGCCGCTTTTCTGGCACGGGAATCTTCCGGTCGCCGCGCATGTACGCGCCCGTCATCGATCCGGGCGCGTCGAATACCTTCGGCACCGGACCGGCCGCGACGACCTGCCCCCCGTGAACGCCGGCACCGGGACCGATCTCGACCATGTAGTCGGACGCACGGATCGTGTCCTCGTCGTGCTCGACCACGATCACTGTATTCCCCAAGTCGCGCAATTCCGTCAAGGTCTGGATAAGGCGGTCGTTGTCGCGCTGGTGGAGGCCGATCGTGGGCTCGTCGAGCACGTACAGGGCACCGACGAGCCGCGAGCCGACCTGGGACGCGAGGCGGATGCGCTGCGCCTCGCCCCCCGACAGGCTGCCGGCCATGCGCCGGAGCGTGAGGTAGTGGAGCCCGACGTCGAGCATGAACTGGAGCCGGTTCAGGATCTCCTTCAGGGCCGGTCCCGCGATCTCCCGCTGACGCTCGGTCATCTCGACCGTCAGGAAGTAGTCGGCAGCGCGCTCGATCGACATGGACGACAGGTCGACGATCGACAGACCCGGCGTATTTCCCCTCCTTACCAAGGAGGGGTTAAGGGGAGGTCCTGCGTGGAGGGAGTCTTGCGTGTCCCATGCCGGCAGCCACACATGCAGCGCTTCTGGACGCAGCCGGTCGCCTTGGCACGTCTGGCACATGTCCTCGCTGAAGAGGTCCGCTGTTCCCAACCCATGGCAGGCGGGGCAGGCGCCGTAGGGCGAGTTGAACGAGAAGAGCCGCGGCTCGATTTCGGGAAACGAGAAGCCGTCGTTCGGGCAGCTGAATTTGGAAGACAGCGGCTGCTCACTTCCGTCCGGATAGACGATGATCGCAACATCATTCCCCTTCTCCACGGCCGTCTCGAGCCCTTCAGCCAGACGCTGACGCGTGTCGGAGGCAACCCCCTCTAGCTCCCCATTGGTAAGGGGGAGAAGACTCTTTGCCGGAATCGTGTCCACGACCACCTCGATCGTGTGCTGTTGGTAGCGCCCGAGCTTGATCTGCTCGTTCAGAGCGTACTCCTTCCCGTCGATGCGCACGCGGGCGAAGCCGGAGTTGTAAAGGTCGTACAGCAACTGATAGTACTCGCCCTTCCGCCCGCGAACGACGGGGGCTAAAATCTTTACCGTAGGACTTTCGTTCTTTTTCCTCTTCGATCCACCTTCTCCTCCCTCGCCCCCTTTCCCTCCCTGTCCCTTTTCAACCCTTTTCAAGACCACATCCACCATCTCCTCGTTCGTGAGCTTCTTGATCTCCTGCTTGCACGTCGGGCAGTGGGGCTTGCCTACCCGGGCGAACAGGACCCGCAGGTAGTCGTAAATCTCCGTGATCGTGGCCACAGTCGAGCGCGGATTGGCGGAGTGCACCTTCTGGTCGATCGAGATGGCGGGCGACAATCCCTCAATCTCGTCCACGTCCGGCTTCTCCATCTGTCCCAAAAACTGGCGGGCGTACGCCGACAAGGACTCGATGTAGCGCCGCTGTCCCTCGGCGAAAATCGTGTCGAACGCCAAACTCGACTTCCCCGAGCCGGAGAGGCCGGTAAAGCAGATGAGCTTGTTCCGGGGCAACTCGAGGGTGATGTTCTTCAAATTGTGCTCCCGTGCGCCCTTGATAACGATGTTATTTTGCATATCGCGTGATTTTTCAACAGCTGGAGGATTGACAAACGCATTTCTTTATGGTGCAATAGGTTTAAGCGGACGAAGTTCCACATGGAATTTGTTCCCGTTGTCACAAATAGATTCCTCCCCCATACAGGCGAGGGATCTTTTTGTTTATTCGCCCCGGGAAGGACTCGGGCCTGTGGAAGTAACTGGCAACTTCGTCCGCGTTGACAACGGAAATTACGGGTTCAAATCCCGTCAGGTCCAAATCCCGGGACCAGCCGCCCCGCCATCCAGACCTTCCTCGGGATTGGCGGGGTTTGGTTTGGAGTGAATTTTTACCGTGAGACTGTAGAAAAATATTTTTCGAAATGACATTCTGCGGAATCAACAGAATACAAGGCCGTATTTGCGCAGTGAAAAAGTCAAAAGTGATAAAAGAGCCCCATGTTTTTCATTTTTCTACAGTCTCAAGGAACATCATGCATCCAATGAATCCGAAGGTACGTCTTTCTTCCGCTTCTTCGGCACCGTGGATTTTTTCGTCTTCTGATCCAACTCTTTTTGCAGGAGCGCGATCTCGTCGCGCAGGATGGCGGCGGTCTCGAAGTCGAGATGCCGTGCCGCCTCCTTCATGTCGTATTCCTTGGACCGGATGACCTCCTCGATCTCGCGCGTGTCCGCAGTGAGCTCGAGTTTGAGAATCTGTTCGGTCGTCGATTCCCCTTGCCCGCCGAACATATCGCGAATGTCGCTGATTTTCTTCTCGACGGTCTTCGGCGTGATGCCGTGTTCCTTGTTGTAGGCGAGCTGGATCTCGCGACGACGGTTGGTTTCGCGTAACGCGCGCTCCAGCGACCCCGTCACGTTGTCGGCGTACAGGATGACCCGGCCGAGGACGTTGCGCGCCGCGCGGCCGATGGTCTGGATGAGCGACGTCTCGGAGCGCAGGAACCCTTCCTTGTCCGCGTCGAGAATGGCGACCAAGGTGACTTCCGGCAGGTCCAAACCTTCGCGCAGCAGGTTTACGCCGACGAGGACGTCGTAGGTTCCCTTGCGGAACTCGGTCAGATTGGTGCTGCGGTCGAGGGTTTCGACGTCCGAATGGAGGTTCTGGACCTTCACGCCCTGCTCGCGCAGGAACTCGGACAGGTCCTCGGCCATCTTCTTCGTGAGCGTCGTCACGAGGGTCCGCTCGTTCCTCGCGACGCGGTCCTTGATCTCGCCGATCAGGTCGTCGACTTGACCCCAGGCTCCCACCCCCCCTTGCCCCCCCTCGGGCAGGGGGGAAATCGCGTTTCCCCCCCTTATCAAGGGGGAGCCAAGAGGGGGTTTGCCGGGAGTCACGGGGCGCACGTCGATTTCCGGATCGACCAGGCCCGTGGGGCGGATGTTCTGCTCGACGACACGCGAACTCTTCGCGCGCTCATACGGGCCCGGGGTGGCGCTCGTGAAAATCACGCGGCCGACGCGCGCCTCAAACTCGGCGAAGGTAAGCGGGCGGTTGTCACGGGCGGACGGCAGGCGGAACCCGTGCTCGACCAGCGTCCGCTTGCGCGCCTGGTCCCCCTCGTACATGCCGCCGACCTGCGGAATCGTCACATGCGACTCGTCGATCATGGCGACGAAATCCTTCGGAAAGTAGTCGAGAAGCGTGAACGGCGGATCGCCCATCGCGCGGCCGTCGAAGTGGCGCGAATAGTTCTCGATGCCGTTGCAGGAACCCACCTCGCGGATCATCTCGAGGTCGTAGCGCGTACGGCGCTTCAGGCGCTCGGCCTCAAGGAGCTTCCCCTCGGCGTCGAACTGCGCCAGCTGCTCCCCGAGCTCCCGCTCGATGTTGCGGAGCGCCTGATCCTTCAGAAGTGGCGAGACCACGTAATGCTTGGCCGGAAAGATCCAGACGTCGCGGGGGCGTTCCCATTCCCGACGCGAAACCCCGTCCAGAAGCTGGATGCCGCCGATCCGGCCGCCGTCGAACTGAATGCGGTACAGCCGCTCCTCGTTGACGGGCATGACCTCGATCACGTCGCCGCGGGCGCGGAAATGGCCGCGCTCCACGTCGGCCGTGGTGCGCTCGAACTGCATGTCGACCAGCCGGTGGAGGACTTCCTCGCGCGTGACGCCGGCGTCCCCGACGGTCAAATGAAGCACGGTTGCCTCGTATTCTTTCGGAGAGCCCAAGCCGTAGATGCAGGAAACGGAAGAGACGATGATGACGTCCTCGCGGGACAGGAGCGCCTGAGTGGCGGCGTGGCGCAGCCGATCGATCTCCTGGTTGATCATGGCCTCCTTTTCAATGTAGGTGTCCGTGCGCGGCAGGTAGGCCTCGGGCTGGTAGTAGTCGTAATAGCTGACGAAGTACTCAACCGCGTTGTGGGGAAAGAATTCCCGAAACTCGTTACACAGCTGGGCAGCGAGCGTCTTGTTGTGCGCGATCACGAGCGTGGGTCGCTGGATATGCTGAATCACGTTCGCCATGGTGAAGGTCTTGCCCGACCCGGTCACGCCAAGCAGGGTCTGGTGCCGCGCGCCGGCCTGAAGCCCTTCAGTCAATTCCCGAATGGCCTTGGGCTGGTCTCCGGCAGGCTGGTAGTCGGATGTAAGCTGGAAAGGCATAACATATCCATGAAAACGCAACGTCCCCAAAAGACCAGGTCTCTAGGGGGTGGGATCAGGGTAATTGTACGCAAATCGTAACACGGTCCCGAAAAGAGGTCTAACCAAACTTCTGCATCCGCTCGACACCTTCAACCGAGGCAATGAATTCCGCGACTTCCGGGGGGACCAGTTTTTTCCAATCCTCCCCCGCAGTCATACGACGGCGGACTTCGGTGGCACTAATGCCGGGGACTTCCTTTATGGCCTGAACCGGAACGTTGATCGCTTCAAAACTCTTCTGAGTCCAGGCGTTTCCCGTCCAGACCTTGGCGACGTCGCCGCCGGCGAGCTCGAGGCAGCGTTTGGCCCATGCGGCGTCGTCCTCTCCATCCGGCATGTCGACGAGACTGATGTCGTGGAGGGGGATGAGGTCCACACCCTGGAGCGCGCGTTGGATCATGTCGTGCCGTTCCGCGGAGGAAAACGGGCTCTCAGCCGTACCGGACTCATGCGGACTGCCGATACCAATCACGATCCTTTTGCACAGCTTCACCATACCTTTCAGCACGATGAGGTGGCCATTGTGGAATGGCTGGAAGCGTCCGATAAACAGGCAGGTATTGGGCATAAGGCGTCAGACATCGCGATGCGGTGTTAGATTTTTCAAGACAGTCATGACCGACTGGACGAACGTGCGGGGGGATGTACCCCTCCCCTCCAACACGGCTCGCATTTTTGGGACTGTCGCGACGATGAGCCGTGCGATGTCCGGATCCTCCGCTTCCAGGACGCGTAAAACGCGTTCCTGCTTGGGAGGCGACAATTGATGATAAAAGGCCAGCATCTCCCCGCGCGTCCCTTCTCCGACCTGAAGGCGTTCAAAAATGACGAGAAGTCGCTGTGTCTCCGTGGAATCATGTTCAACCATATCTTCACGCATGCGCGGCACCGGGAACGGGAAACAGGGTATCCAGGACGCTGTCGCAACGGGGCAAATCAAGGCACAGCGAGCCAAGACAGGCCGCGACGCGGTGTTCGGGGGATCCGAAAACGCCTGTATCCAAGACTTCCGCCAGCGCCTCTTCCATCTCCGTGCGGACGCGCTCGGCGTCGGGAGACGCTTCGGGATGAGCGGAAATGAAATCCAACGAGGTTCCTCCTTCGATCATAGGCAGACGTTAAACGGACAATTTTTGTCTGAACGTACAAGTAACGGAGGTAGCATACCAAAAAAAGAATGGGGGAACAAGCGTGAGAAACACATGGGGGCATGGCGTTGGAAACGGAAAAACGGTACTCGCGCTGACACCGCTTCCGATCAACAGATTAAAAATTGTCCCCAAGGCCGCTAACTGACTTCTCCTCCACCTTGCGGTCGTAGTCCTTGGAACTGTCAATCACTTCCCCGACCTTGTAATTGCCGAAGAAGACGTCGTTCACGTCGTCGATGAGCTCCGGCCAGGAGGAGCCGTACAGGGCGGCCGCGATGTCGCCGTTCGCGATCGGGCGCAGGACGCCGCCGCGCGTCAGGGCGTACACCGTATTCTGGGACCAGAACTTGACCAGACGCTTTCCCGGAGGCTGGGTGACGTTCCGTCCGAGGGGGATGGAGGCCATGACGTCGGACGTGACGATGACCAAGCCGTCGAAATTCTTGTACCAGGCGCTGAAGACGCGCTCGTTCGGAAACGCGTGGCGCTTGCCGTCGGGACCGTAGAAGTAGACGGCCGTGCAGGGATCGTTGACCTCCACATTCGCGCCGCAGCCCATCTTGAGCAAGTCCCCGGGGGCGGCGTTAGTCGAGGACGCGAGGACGGCGAGGGAGGAAGACGGCCCGTTCGCGGCGTTCCCGTTCGCGTCCGCGCAGCGCGCGTAAACGACATAGGAACCCGCGGTTTGAAATGTCTGCTTGACGGTCGCACGGCCGGAAGCGACGGCCATGGCCGCGGTGTTCTTTCCGTCCAGGTACAGGCTGCAGGACGCGACTTTCACGTTGTCGGAAACGTCGGCGGACAACGTCACGGCAACCCCCTTCACCGCCGTCGATGGCGTGACAGCGCTCACGCTCGGCGCCGCAGCGTCCGAAGAGCTGACAGTCACCCGCTCAACCGAGCTGGAAGCCTTGTGGCCGCCGTTATCCTTGCAGAAAACCTGCAGCTTGTAGGTTCCGACGGCGAAAAAGGTGTGCGACAGGCTGAACAGGTCCGAATTCTTCTCATCCTCCATTGCCCCAACGTCCTTGTCGTCAATGGTAAGGCGGCAGGAAAGCCCGGATCCGAACCCCTTGGGCCTAACCGAAAACGTCGTCGCGACCTTGAGCTTGGCCGAGGTCGGGGAAACGTCGGATACCGAGACGTTTCCGGAAGCGGAAGACGAGACAGTAAACGTAAGCTTCGCTTCTTCGCCCGCGTTGCCAGCCCGGTCGACAGCCCGAACGCGGGCCGTGTGGAAACCCGCTTCCAGCTCGGAAACCGCGTAGCTCGTCTTGTTTCCAATGTCCTTATAGGACGCAGAGTCCAGCTTGAATTCGTAGGTCTCAATAGCTGACTCACCGTCGGTCGAGGCGGACCAGGTAAAGACAGGCTCGTCATCGGTCGTCAAGGACGCGTCCGTAAGGGCGAAATTTCCGGGCTTGGACGGAGATTCGGCGTCATAGCGGTAGATGGCGCCTTCCTCGCCCACGGCCCAGCGAAGGTCTTCCGCGGCATAGGTCGCGCGCTGGAACACGGGACCGTCGTCAATCTCCACCTCTTCCCATGTCTTCCCGCCGTCGTCCGTCTGGAGATGCGTACCCTCGCTTCCTTCGAGCATCCCCTTGGAGGAAGAAAGAAAGGTCACGTCGTTGACGTCTTCCCCGGAAGACAGGCCGTCCGCATCAAATTCGGACCAGGTCGATCCGCCGTCGGACGACTTGAGGATTTGGTCGCCTTCGCCCGCCGCCCAGACGGCGGAGGACGTAGGCGCGGATGCGGCATACAGGTCCTGAGAGGTCCCCGATTTCTGCAGCTTCCAAGTCTTGCCGCCGTCCGCTGTGGCGACGATCGTGCCGTTGCGCCCGACGGCCCAGACGCGCGAAGCGTCCGAACGAGGCGCCGTGACATCGAACAGGTCCTCGTCCGTGGACACGTCCTGCTCCTTCCATGTCTTCCCGCCGTCCTCGGTCTTCAGGATGAGACCGCCTTCCCCGACCGCGTAGCCAGCCGACGACGTGGCCATGCGCACGGCCCGGAGATCTTCCGAAAGGCCAGCAACGGCGATTTCCGTCCAGGAAGAGCCACTGTTCTCGGTCCGTAGGATGGTCCCCGCGTCCCCGACCGCCACGCCCGTCTTGGAACCCATGAACGCGACGCCGTACAGGTCATCGCGGACGGAGCTTTTTCCCGTTTCCCAATTCTTCCCCCCATCCTTCGTATAGGCGATGACGCCGCTTTGCCCGACGGCATAGCCGACGGATTCGGAAATGTCAATCGCATACAAGTTACGACCGGTCGGGGATTCCTGGGCTGCCCAACCGGCGGCATGGACCGGAACAGCCGCACAGACGGACGCCAGGATGAACAGGACGGCGGAAACAACGAACATGGAAGGACGTGCGGGATGCAAGACAGACATAAGAAAAGATAAATCCACGAAAAGACGTCCTTTGTTCAAACGAAAAAACGACTCGTTCCGTTACGCAGGGGAAGAGATGTTACAAAACGCCGTCCTAACACAAACGCCTTGCCATCAAAGGTCCGAAACGCGCATTGCACTTTCCAGCTCCTGAATGCCTTGGAGAAAATCCGACCGCATGGGGTTGGGCAGGATGTCGGAGGCGATATCGTAGACCTGACGGTAATACCAAAGATAATCTTCGGGCTGCCCCAGAAACTTGGCCCAAAACGCCCCGTTTGTCACACGCAAACCATCGAGGAGATTACGCATGTTGGCCAGCACATCGGCGGCCTTCAAGAGACGTGCTTCATCCGAGGCTCCCCGCACCTGAGCCAGAAGGCGTTCCTTGCGGGAGCGCCAATCCGGAATACCCTGATCTTCGGTACATGCCAGGACAATGCCATGGATCATTTCCCCAAAATCCCGACGCAGGCGGTCGGGGGTGTATGACGTGTCCTCGACGGTATCGTGGAGCAGCGCCGCAGCGACGACCTCCGGAACCGATCCGGCCTCCTGCAGGATGAGCGCGACGCGAACTGGGTGGACGATGAACGGCGTCACTTCGTCCTTGCGTTGCTGACCCGCGTGCAGCTTGCGCGCGCGGCGGTAGGCCTTTTGAACCAAAGGGTGGTCCGACAGCACGTCCACGCCTGCGACCCAATGGACGCGAAAATGCATGTAAACAACCGGATGGAGTAAACGGTTCAAGGAAAAAACCAACGATGACGCGGCGTTATGGACGAAAGGCATAGGGGCTTATTTACGGCGGTACTTGCCGATAAGTTCTGTTCGCTCAATGACATGCTTCTCGACGTGTTCGGCGAACCTCTCGCGTGTGACGCCTTCCAGACGCTCGACGTCGAGAGCGTACAGAGTGAACACGTACCGATGCGTCCCCTTGGGCGGGCATGGGCCGCCGTACCCCCGGGCACCGAAGTCGTTAACCAGCTCCTGCCCGCCTGTTCTTCCGCCCTGGGCGACTTCGGGAAGCGTCGGAGGAATGTTCACAATCAGCCAATGGGCGAATGTGCCACTCGGAGAATCGGGATCGAAGCAGCTGACGGCCAGGCTTTGGGTTCCCTTGGGCAGGCCTCCCCATTCTAAATGCGGCGACACGCTGGCGCCGTCGCACGTATGGAGGACAGGGATGGAACCGTTCGACTTGAAGTCGACGCTTTGGAGATACATAGAGAAAATCAATGAAGGCTCTCAGGAAAGGCGCGGACCAGGAGGACGTAGGTCACGCCGCCGATTTCCGCGGGCTGATCCGATCCTCGGGCGTACTCTACCAAAGGATGCGTCCGCAGGAAATGCGAAACGGCCGCCAGGAGGCGACCCGTTCCTCGTCCGTAGATGATGCGCGCTGCGGGAATACCCCCAACGTAGGCGCGGTGGAGGAACGCGTCGAGCTCGCACAGAGCCTGGTCACTCGAGAGACCATGCAGGTCGACAGCAGGCAGGTTCGGATCGAGTTCCGCTCCCGCGAGCGGGTCTTTGAGCGGGGGACGCAGCACACCTCTTTTCAACATACCCATCTTGGTACGCAATCAGTGAGCTTGTTCCCTAACCCATGCCTCAAATGCATCCTTCGAGTCCTTCAACAAGTCTTCGATTTGCCTATAGACATCATCCCATGACTTTCCTCCTTGGGAAGCCAAAATAGCGTTCTGTTTCAGTTCGTTCGTGTTTGCATTCCACAACTCCCGAAACCTAAGTCCGTAATGCTCCAGCCACACGTTCATTTTGAGTTGCCTCAAAGGATCAGTTGCATCGTAAAACCCCCGATGTTTTAAATAATCCGCTTGTACTTTGCTCCCAAAAAAGATTCCTTCCTCAGGACTCAAGCGGAATTCCTGAGGAGGCTGAACATGTTCCGGAGAGGGTCGCCTGACATGACTGAGTGAAGGCATAGAAAATGGCGAGAACAATTTAACCCACTATAGAACTCACACTTCACAACTGGACTGACAATGAAATCCGAGTAAAGAATAATTAAATCGGTTCGTGTTTAAATATTTGACGAAATCTTTCATGGCTTGAGTGTTCTTGAGAGAGACAACACCACGTAATTCTGATTCTTGTTTATTGCTAAGTTTAGTCTTTTTCATTCTTTCATTATACGACAATTCAGTCCGATTGTGGAGTGTAATGTCTATACAGAGGCATTTGATGAACTCACAACTCTTTTTGAGTCTTCTGTTCGTCGTAAACGAATAGTCTGGAAACGAACCGCGGGTCATACTGTTCACGGTAAGCACGGATCGGGAAGATGGGGGACGAGCCGTCGGGAGAAAGTTTGCGTACAAGCATGCCGTCCAAGATATCTTGAACTACCTTGGATACCGCATGAACGTTCGATACGAATTGCATATCCTCTGAAGCCCTGTCCTCGGGGCTCTTTTCTATTCAACCGAAAAGCAAGATTGTTCATCTTGCTTTCCCGCGTCTTTGCAAATTTCTATGGCTTCTCCTCGACCCTCACTTCGATCATCTCGTCTCCGACCTTGATCTGGTCGACGGCCTCCATGCCTTCCACGACCCTACCGAAGATCGTGTAGCTCTTGGGGAGAGGTGTATCGGCGAGCATGATGAAAAACTGGGAGCCGTTCGTGTCCGGGCCGCGGTTGGCCATGGCCACGATGCCGCGCTGGTAGGCGTACTCGTCCTTCAGCTCGTCCGCGAAGGTGTAGCCGGGACCGCCGCGGCCGTTGCCGAGCGGGTCGCCACCTTGGATCACGAACCCTTCCTCGCGGCGGTGGAAAACCAGGCCGTCGTAAAACCCGGCTTCCGCGAGCGCCACGAGGTTCGAGACGGCGAGCGGCGCGGTGTCCGGAAACAACTCGAACGTCACGTCTCCTTTGGCGGTCTTGATGCGAATCACCTTGTTCTGGATCTTCTCTGCCGGCAGGACGCCGACGAACGAGGCAGCGGGCGCGGAGGGATTTTGCATACTGGTCGGTGCGTTGGAGGCGGCAGCGCCGGATGAGTTACTGTTTGTCGTGGGATCGGACGCCGGCTCGGACGCGCCCGAGCAGCCGGCCCCGGCCAGGATGAGGAACAGGAAAAGTCCTCCGACGAGAAAACGGAATTTCATCGGGACCTCTGAAAAAGGGATGGATTTTCGTTGAACGGGCTGTTGAGCCCCGCGAGACGTAGTAGACACTACGTTGAGCGGGGTCAACGGGTGCCCGTGAGACGAAAAGACGCACTTTTGCAGAGGTCCCATCATAGGAACAACATGGCTTGCATAAGACACATGGACAGAGCAACGACTAGGCCGGAGAGCACGGCTACCATGACGGCGGACCCGAGCGGAATGAACTGGCATTCCGCGCAATGGGGAGCGGCGGCGGTCGAAACCGGCGTCGGTTTCTTCGGCTCTGCATGCACGGCCGGAGCGGCTTCCGCTTTCAGAACGGGAGCCAGGCGCTTTTTGCGCACCACGGTTTTGGAAACCGGCGAAACGGGGCGGGCCTTCTTCTTGCCGCGCGCGACGGACACGGCACGACGTCGAACGACAGGCTTAATGATCGGTTCCGTCGTTGCCGCACGCGCGGCCTTGGCTTTCTTTGGCATATCCTCCTTCCAGCTAAGGAACAAAAATGAACATGTTATCGGAGTCAGTGTATCAAAGCGGCAAACACGTGGCAACGCCGCTTAACGCACCGTTTGGCCGGACGGACAGCCATCCGCGTCGATTTCCCACAACACCTGGACGCGCAATAGAGCAGAAGACACTTCGGTGCCGATGTGGGCATCAGCCCAGGTGGCTTGTTGGCGCGTGCCGTGCTGAAAGCGGCCGGCGCATCCTCCCCTCCCCGCTTCTTCGTCGACAAGCACGAAATCGTTGAGCTGCGTGGACATGGCTGCGGTGACGTGATACCCTACCGCGCCAATGGGAGGATGGGCGAGAAGCTCCTGCATCAGTTTCTGAACCTCTCTTTCCACGCGAATCTCTTCCGGTCCGCGTAGAAAGACGACAAGCACCGTCGCCGCGCACACGGCCAGCGGCAGAAACATCATCGAGCGGTTGCGGATTGCCTTTCCCATAAAACGCGTTTACCATCCAGTGTAACATACTCACTCACATGGAACCCGTTCGCCTCAACAAATTCCTGGTGTCATCCGGCGTCTGTTCACGACGTGAAGCGGACCGACTGATTGAAGCTGGAAAGGTGCGGGTGGATGGACGCGCGGTGGGACTAGGGGAAAAAGTGCAAGGCAACGAGACGATCATGGTGAACGGTCAACGCGTTTCAAAACAACCGTCCAGACGCGTCTATCTGGCATACCACAAGCCGGTCGGGATTATCTGCACGGGGGACCCGAACGCCCGGGACAATATCATCGAGGCGGTCGGCTATCCCGAACGCCTGTTCCATATCGGGCGCTTGGACGTGGCCTCCTCTGGGCTCATCCTGCTCACGAATGACGGCGACATCGTCAACCGCATCCTCCGGTCGGAAGGGCGGCACGAAAAGGAGTACGTGGTACGCCTCGCCCGGCCGCTCAACCAGACGTTTCTTCGACACATGGCGGAAGGGGTGGTGTTCGACGGACGGAAGACTCTCCCGGCACGGGTGGCCCGCATGGGAACCGACCTGTTCTCGATCGTGCTCGTGGAAGGGCGCAACCGCCAGATCCGCCGCATGTGCGAAACGCTTGGGTACGAGGTCAAAGCCCTGAAGCGCATCCGCGTCATGCACATCACACTCGACAACCTGCCCCCGGGCGCGTGGCGGCACCTGACGCCGGAGGAAGAAGAGAGGTTGATGAAGGCGCTTGCGTAAAAAACCAAAACCGCCCTCGCAAACGAGGGCGGTTTTTTGTCGTCTTCCCCATCCGATTCCCATGGGCCAAAGCCATGGAGCCACAGGAACGGACGGGCTTGTGGGGTATGGGCGGGTCTGAGACCCGCCCATACCTTCGGGTCGCGTCTAAGCCGAAGCTTAGTACACGAGGGTGCCTCCGGTGACCGGCAAGTTCTTCACGTACTCGCCGTCAATGTCGCCGAAGTCGTCGTCGTCGTCGGCACCGGCACCGGCGCCTTCGACGTCGTCCTCCCAGCTGATCGCGTCAAGCGAGGTCGCGAGCGCGTCAACTTCGGACTCGTCCGGAATGTCGATGCGGAACGAGTCGTCCTCGCTCGTGTCGGCACCCGTGGTGTCGGCGCGGAGGATGTAGGTCTTGGTCTCGCCCGCGCCGATTTCCTCGGCCGGGTTGGTCGCGCTGCCCTCAAAGTTGATGTGCACGTAGGCGAGGTCGTCGCCGGCTTCGCAAGCGGAGCCGTCGGACTCACGGAACGTGTAGTCGGTTGCGTCATCAAGCTTCTCGGAGGAGTCGTTGATGTCGTAGAGCTCCCAATCACCAGCCACGCCGATGTTGGCGCAAGTGTTCCAGTCGGAATCGACGCCGTCGGTCGAGGTGACCTTGAACATCACCTCATTCAGCTGCACGAATCCGCGGGAATCGGCCGTGACGTTGAAGCGGAAGACTTCGGAGAGGCCCGGGACGCTGGCGCCCGACGGGCTGCCGGAAGCCTTGTCGATAGTGAGCTTGGTCTTGCGGATCTCCATCTTGTTGCCCAAGACGTAGGTGTCCACGTCGGCCTCCGTCAGCTTCTCGCCGGAAGCCTCACCGACCGCCTCGAATTCGGCGGTTCCGGTGGTCTCAGCGTCGAAGTTGAGCTGGAATTCGCTGCCCGAGGTCGCACCAGTGGAAGACACGGAGTTCGTGTCCGCCGTCACGGTGAGCACGCGGGTGCCGCTCGTCGGAACGTAGAAGTCGAGGTTCTCGAACGTGACCATGCCGCCCGACAGGAAGCCTGTCTTGGTCTTGGTGGCACCGGCCTTGTCGAGGTAGCTGACCTTCACGTTGGCGGCGATGTCGTCATCGCCTTCGGTCTCGTCACCTTCGCCGTCGCAGTCGTCGTTGGCATCAACCGCGCTCGTCACACAGTTGCGCAGGCTGATGGTTTTCACGATCTGCGGCTCGTCGGTCGCCGAGAACTTGAACTTGGAGATGGCCACGCCAGTCGAGGAGCCAAGGATGATGGTCGACTTGGCCGTCGAACCGTCCTGGCTGATCGCGAGCGTGCCGCCGTCGGTGATGGCGATCGCCACTTCACCGTCGGTGTTGTCGTCGCCCAAGGTGGCATCGATCTCGTCGCCGTCCTCATCCTGCGCGACGATGTCGTCGGCAGAGGCGATGAAGAAGGCGAACGCATCGTTGGTGTCGCTGGCGTTGTCAACGTTGGCGAAGTTGCACTTGAGGAGCAGCTTGTCGCTCTCGCCGGCCTCAATGGTCCAGCTGAAGCTGTCGAACTGCACTTCGTCATCGCTCGTCACGGACTCGGGTCCGTCAATGAGCGCGCCCGACTCGTTGTCGTAGATGCTGCAGGACTGGACGAAGTCGCCCACGTCGAGGTCCTCGTCGACGTCCGTGAAGGAGCCGTCGTCGTCGCCCATGGCGCCGAAGGTGACTTCTTCGATCAGGATGTCGGACGAATCGCCGGCGTCAAACGTGAAGCCGACCACCGAAACGTTGGAGGCGCCCTTCACGTAGGTGCCACTGGAGGGCGGACTCGAAAGGTCCACCGTCACTTCGGCGTCGGTCAGCGTGAAGTCGTTGCCCGCGAGGTCCGCGCTCGGGATGATGTCCTCGCCGGCCGTCAGTTCGTCGCCGTTGGCATCCTCGGCCACCACCTGATCGGTCAGGATGGTGAACTGGTAGATGTCGGCATCGATGGCATCGGTGTTGACGTCGGCGGTGATCTCGAGGTCGAGCGTCGTGCCAGCCGTCATGACTTGGTCATCACTGAACGTCAGCGTTTGGAGCGTGTCGTCGGAGTCGTCAAGCTCTTCCGGTCCCATCCAAGTGGTTCCGCTGTCGACTTTGCGGATCTTGATGTCCTGGAGGTTGGGCTCGTCGGCCGCGTCGTTGTAGAGGTCCCCGTTGTCAGCTGCGTCGTCGCAGCCGGAAGCGGAACCCGCAACGCACTCGACCTGGACCTGGATTTCCTTGACTTCGGTCCAGTTCTCCGCGGTCAACTTGAACTTGAAGAAGACTTCCTCGTTACAGTCGATACACACGTCGTCGGACGACGGGCCGTTGAAGGCGAACGTGAGTTCGCCGCCGATGATTTCGCTCCGGGAGCAGTCGTCGGCGCTCGTGGCGCAGGCGGTGGTTCCCGTCTCATCGTAGCCCGTGATGTCAATCGACATGTTGAAGCCGAAGTCACCGCCTATGGCGAGAACGTCAGCCTCTTCCTCGACCGCAATCGCGACCACGTCGTTGGATTCGCCGCCGATGTCCGCGGACACCTTCAGCGTTTCCGTGTTGCCCTCGTCGATCTTGAGCGGGCTGCTCAGGACGAAGGTCACGAGGTCGCTAGAGACGGTTCCAGAAGCCAACAACGTGGTGCTCTTCCAGAGCTTGAAGTCGCTGTGGTCGCCAGCGTCATCCACGTTGAGGGTGATGCGCTCGACTGAGGCATCCTCGTCATCGGCTTCCAGGGTGAACTTGGCGATCGTGGCGTCGCCCTCGCCGATCGTGGGATCGGTGATGCTGCCCGAGGCGTCAACCACGAGCGTGCCAGCGTCCGTCTCCGAGAAGGTCATGGTGTTGCCCGTGACCGGGAAGTTGCCGGAAACCGTCGCCGTGCCGGACACCGAGCTGGTGGACACGAGCGAGAAGTTCGCCGTGTCGCTGCCGACGGCGGTGGTCGAGATGTCACCACGGAGCGTGAGGTAGCTGGTCTCGCCACTCTTGAGCTTGAGGTTCAAGGCGCCGAACGTCACCACACGGCTCGAGGAGTTGATGGAGCGGCCGTCCGTCCAGCGCACGTCCCCGTTGTAGAGGTAGGTGTCGCCGAAGTTCGAAACCGCGCCCACGCCGCCGAGCTTGAACTCAAGCTGGTCGATGGTCACGTCACCCGAAGTGGCCATGAGCTTTACCTTCAGGAAGGGAACCGAAGCGGCGCCCTGCGGGATGGTGGCTGAAGCCGGGGTGTCGGAAGCAAGGCTGACCGAGAGGCCGCCAGTGACCGTCTGCCCGAGCTGGGCGACGTCGGTCAGGGTGGATTCCTTGGCGGTCACGTCCGAACCGGCCGAGAGGCCGGCGAGCGTGATGCCTGTTCCGTCAAGCCAAGCCCGAGTCTGGAACCAGTTGGCGCTGGAGCCTTCCGAGGTCACCATGCGCTTTTGACCGTTCCAAACCAGGTAGTTCGTTCCGCTCATGGTGACGAGGGCGCCGTTGAAGGCGTCGGCGGCCGACATGAGGGAGGAACCGAGGGCGTAGTCGACGAAGAAAGTGTCCGCGACGTCGTCGATCATGGTGTTCCAGTCGGAACCCGCCAAGCCGACGGCGACCGCCTCGGACTCGATCCAGCGGATCTTGCCCTGGGGGGTCACGGCGTAGGTCTTGGGATCGCTCTGGATCTTGATCCAGCGGACGCCGGGGCGGTAGACGATGTTGCCGGCCAAGGGAATGGCGGCCAGTTCGCTGTCGGAAATCGTCTTCACGCCGTTGAAGTTAGTGTACCAGGTGGAGAAGGTCTTTTCGTTCGGGAAGGTGTAGCGCTTGCCGTCCGCAGCGTAGTAGTACAGGGTGGCGAGCGTAGTGCCCTTGATCAGGTCGCCGGCCGAAGCCGCGCGGACCTGGAGCGGAGCCACGAGGGCCGAGATCCCGATCGACGAAATGATCGTCGCCAGGGCCACGAACGACGTGAGTGCCCGCTTCCCGAGTTTAAACGCGTCTGTCATAGGAGTGTAGTGCCTTGCTTGTTTTGTATGCCCAAGGCCGGCATGAACCTTTAAGAAACAGGGTGTGCGCAACTCCGCCTGAGGCGGATCAACCTTTCAGCTGCGCGCGAAACGGACGTGAGAGACGCTGACGTCTCTCTGCCGGGACTCGCTTCCGCCTTCGGGCGGGAAGTCCTCGCAGAGAAACGCCAGATCCCTGTGCGGATTACGGAACGGAATCGGCAGAAACGGAACCGTTCTGGGATTCCGCCGTCGACTCGCCCACCTCCGGGGAGACGGCCGATTCCACCCGGTCTTCTTCTTGGATCTTGGTCGTCAAGTCGATTTCCATGGAAGCGATCGTGTGCTCCACTTCGTTCAAATCCGCCTTTAACGCGTTGACGGTGTCGAGGACGAGGCGGAATCCGCCGGCCGCAAAGGCGTCCATCGTCTCGCGCAACGGTCCATCGAACCCGACCAAGATGTGGCGGACGTTTTCGATGTCCGAATGGTACGGGGCGCCCTCCGCGTCCAGCGCCGGCCGGGCCGAGAGCACACGTTCGACGGCCTGGAGGCGATCCTCGCTTTGGCTGATGCGCTGGCGGATGTCGGCCAAATCCTGCTGGAAGGCGGATTGGAGGTAGCGCGTCGTCTGTTCCTCCTCGGCAGTCTCGTGGTTTGAGACAAACGTTTCGGTAATCTGCTGTTTAGCATCTTCGACGATGGTCCGTACCTCTTCGACCTGCTGGCGGTGAGCATCAAGGGATGGATCGGTTTGGGACTGGTCGAGGACGGCAGTGTATTCTCCAACCTTGCGGTCGACGTCCCGGGCCATCTGGACGACCGTCTCGGGACGATTCGTCGTCACTGTCTCCAATTCCGCGCTGATCGAGGCGATCTCGTGTTTGAAGCTTTCGACCGCTTCACGGACCCGCACCTCCTTGCCGGAACGTTCGGAGCCGGCGATCTCCATGACTTCCTCCAGACGCCGGCTGGCGAATTCGGCATGTAGACGCATGCGCTGCTCGTCGCTCGAGAGCCAGGGGAGGAGTTGGACGCGTTCGGTCGCGAGCTTGACCGGATAGAGGAAGTCGCCTGGAACGCTCGCGAACGAGGCGTTGACGGTCGCGACCCATCCGGTAAAGGCGAGGAGGAACGCGGAGATGCCGACGCTCATCGGACGCAGGAGGCCGTAGGCGAACGTCGAACTGAAATACGAAACATAATCTCTCCAAGACAAAGCGGCCGGCCGCAGGGTCCTGTGGGAAAAGCCAAGACGTTTGGCAAGCTGGATCCAATGCGCTTCAATCTCGGGACGGCCGAATCCGCCTCCCAATTCGGGAGCGTCTTTCACACGTTCCAAGAGCGCAATAATGTCTTTTTGATTCATAGGGGGTCAAAGATGCGGCGCAACGACTTCAGCGCCCGATGCAGCATCACACGAGTGGCGTTTTCCGTCTTTTGAAAATGGAAAGCGAGTTCGCGAACGGAATACCCCTCAAAAAATCGGAGGGTGATTACCTGTTGTTCGTCTTCATTCAGGTGGGCAAGGGCGCGACGGACAAGAGCGACTTCCCCTGTCTGACGAACGGATGCTGAATGCAGTTCAGGAAACTCGTCCATGGACGGAAGTTCAACGAGTTCGGGCTTACGCTGACGATAGAATTCTGCCACAACGCCGCGAGCGATCGTGAATAGAAGACCAGAAACGCTTTCAACCTTCGTGTCCGTGAGGTAATTCCACAGTCGCAGGAAGACGGTCGAAACAGCGTCATCCGCATCATGCGGCGTTGGCAGCTTCAGGTTAAGAAAACGGCGCAAGGAAGAAACATGGCACTCGTGTAAGACAGCGAATGCCTGTTCATCTCTGGCAGTCCGTATGCGGTGGAGCAGTAGTTGTTCCTGGAGTTTCCTCACACACAAGGTCGTTATAAATACGGAAGGTATTACACCATACTCTCTGATTTTGCTAAACTGCCTTAAAAACGACACGGAAAGGTATCAGATTACAGAAAAAGAATCAATATCTATTGACAAAATAAACAGAATTGGCTACTCTGGTGTAGACAAAATCTTATGAACATAACCAACATCATCCGTTTATCCGTATCGGAGGGAGCACGCTTGTTTGGTGTAAGCCAACGAACGATCCGTCGTCTCATCACAAATCAACAGCTGACCTACGTCGTGGTACAAGGAAGGTATAAAATCAACTTTGAATCCCTGCTCAAATGGTCTCAGACAAGTACGACCGCTAGGCACAAGCGGGACAAGGACGGCATCGGTCAATATGTAGCCCAATGGAAGATCAAGAACAAGCTATTCTCCCCCAACCCCAAGCTGTTCACCAAAGAATGAGGAAGAGACGGACTCATAACCATTGCTTTGTGATCAAACGTCTTCTTGCCATCGGCGCCACGGTCAGCCTGCTGCTCCCTCTCGGAGCGGCGGCGGCCGGCACGCCGTCCGACAAGTTCGTCCGGACCGCCAACTACTTCCTCCTGTCCGGAAAGACCCTTGAGGATCCGGCGGTTATTGACGTCCTCACGAAATCGGATCTCCTTGTGCTTCCCGCCGAGGCCCAGATCTTCAATCGTCCCTTCTTCGAGGAAGCCCGCCGGCGGAATCCCGACATTCTCATTCTCGCCTACGTGCCGAGCGTGAGCTACAACAACCTCTACTGGTCCGACGCCCTGCACCTGCAGCTCCGCAAGGGCATTGAGGAGGGATGGTGGCTGCGCGGCCCGGACGGAAACGTCCAAAACATCTGGCCAAGCACGTCCGCGCTCAACCTGAACAGCGGATGGACCGACTACCTCGCGGGGTTCGTCGCGAGCAATGTGCTGTCGACCGGTCTCTGGGACGGCGTGTTTTACGACGAGGTGAGCGACTCCATCTCTTGGGTGGGCCCCGTCGACACCAACCGCGACGGCGCGGCCGACGAGGCGGGGGTCGCGGACACAAACTGGCGGAACGGATACGCGAACCTCTTTTCCCAGACCCGCGCCAAGGTAGGACCAGACACGATCATCATCACAAACGGAAGCTCGAACGATGCCTTCCAGCCGTACGTGAACGGACGCATGTTCGAGTCGTTCCCCACTCCGTGGGAAGCGGACGGCTCGTGGGCCACGGTCATGAGTCGCTACCTCGGCCTCGAAAACAAGGTCGGGTACGATCCCGTCTTCATCCTGAACGGAAACACCAACAACACGGGAAACAGGACCGACTATCGCCAGGTGCGCTTCGGGATCGGCTCGACGCTTCTTGGAAGCGGATACTTCTCGTTTGACCATGGCACCGAGAGCCACAACCAAACCTGGGTCTATGACGAGTATAACGCCTATCTTGGCGAACCCAAGGGACAGCCAGAGGACCTGCTCAAGGGCAATCAGACCATCTCGGCCGTTCACGTTCAGCCCCAGATACGAGACAGCGTCTGGGGACGTGACTTCGTGAACGGCAAGGTGCTCGTGAACGCGACCGCCTCCACCCAGACCGTACGCCTGGACGGCGAGTACGAAAAACTCCACGGCAGCCAGGACCCGACGGTCAATAACGGCGCGATCGTCTCCCGCGTCACCTTAGATCCCAAAGACGGGCTCGTGCTCCTGCGCCCGATCGAGAGCATCCAAAACGCAGTCTTCCTGAACGGGGCCTTCACCCGCATTTTTGACGGTTCCTCCGGCAAGGCCAAACGGACCGGCTTCTTCGCCTATGAGTCGGCCTACCACGGGGGCCAACGGGTCGTGCACGAGGACCTGAACGGGGACGGAACCTTGGAGACCGTAGTCGCGAACGATACGGCTGTCTTCATATACGCGGACACGGGCGCGCTCTCGGCGACCTTCGAACCTTACGGGCCCGCCTACAAGTCCGGCATCAACATCGCCGTTGGTGACCTCGAAAACGACGGCACCATCGAGATCGTGACGGGGACAAAAAACGGCGGCGGACCTCAGATTCGTATTTTTAATAAAAACGGCGTGCTTATCCACCCCGGGTTCTTCGCCTATGACACGGGATTCCGGGGCGGCGTCTCCGTGGCGATCGGCGACCTGAACGGGGACAACGTCAACGAGATCATCGCGGGCGCGGGATCCGGCGGCGGGCCGCATGTGCGCGTCTTCAACAAGGACGGGAAGGTGATCAACCCAGGCTTCTTCGCTTATGACGAAAAGTTTCGCGGCGGCGTGCGCGTGGCGGCCGGCGACGTCGACGGCGACGGCAAGGACGAGATCATCACAGGACCCGGCAATGGCGGCGGGCCGCATGTCAAAATCTTCCAAAAGGACGGCAAGCTCGTGCGGGACTTCTTCGCCTTCGAGACGACGGACAACCGGGGCGTGGACGTGAGCGCCGCGGACGTGGACAGCGACGGCAAGGATGAGATCCTCGGCCAGTCGGCGGAAGTGTTCACGTTTTCGTTGTTCTGACGTACGATGCACGGGAACTCGAACGGCGGCAACCCCTCCTAACCTCCCCTCAGCAAGAACACCGGCAACCTCCCCTAGCCCCTCCTTGGTAAGGAGGGGAACCAGGAATAGAAACGCGTGTCCCCCTTCCCAAGGGGGACTTACAGGGGGTTGCCGCCGATTTCATAACTTCGTATGTCAGAAAACCTCAAAGACGAAATCAAGCACGGACTGACCTGCCAGAAGAGCGATCCGGCCCACGGAGTCGTGGAACAGGCCGTGTGCCTGGCGAGCCATCCGGGCTCGATGCTCCTCCTGCCCTTCTTCCGACACTTTGAAAAAAAATATCGGGGCAAATATCGCTTCGCGAAGCTCTTGTTCGCGTTTGATCTCCTTCTCGTGGGTATCGCCCTCGGACTCGCAGGAGCAGCCCTGTTCTTCTTCCTCTACAAGGCGCCCGCCTTCGAGGACAAGATCCTGTTCGAGGCGGACGTGGCGCCCCGTGAAATCGTGAGCGGCGCGCCCTCGACCCTTGTGATGCGCTACACCAACGGGACAGGCAAAACTCTGGAACATGCGCGGGTGCGGGTCGGGTTCCCCGATCACTTCCTCCTCCAGCACATCGAAGGAAACGAGCAACCGGCCGAGGAGGGCGAAGTCATCGCCCTCGGAACGCTCGAACCCGGCGCCGTGGGAACCGTACGCATCGAGGGCGTCATGTTCGGCGACGTCGGCGGCGAACAGGCCTTCACAAGCATCTTGACGTTCACGCGGGGAACAAAGGGCAAGCCGGGCCAGAAGGTGAGCGCGCACGCGTTTTCCCCCGCGCGCTCGACGTTAGCGCTCGAGCTGAACCTGCCCGAACGCCTTGTGGCGTCCCAGCCGATGCCCGGCTCCATCGCCTATAAAAACACGGGGACGATCGACTTCCCCGAAATCGCGATCGAACCCGTTTGGCCCGAAGGATTCCGCTTCACTTCCGCTTCCCTGCCCCTCCGGGAGGGAAAATGGCACATGCCGGATGTGAAGGCTGGAACCGAAGGCGTGGTTGAATTTTCCGGCGTCCTACGGGAAGGCACCGAGTCCGCAACCTTCGTCTTTCACCCATCCTTCGCCTTTGGAGACGTCTTTTACCGTCAGGAGACGCTCGAAACGACGGTCTCGATCGTCCAGCCCCAGATCCGTCTCAGCCATAGCGTGACGAGCGGCGCCGCGCGGCCTGGGGGATACATGGAAACCGTCGTCCGCTACGAAAACACGGGCGAAACTCCCGTGGAGGAATTAGCGATCGCGCTTGAAGCGACAAGCCCGTTTGCCGGATCGGTCGCGCCGGTTTCCGTCGGGACCGTCGACGCGGGCGCGAGCGGCGAGGTGGAAATTCGTGTGCCGATCAAAGCCTCCATTTCCCAAAGCTCGACCAGCACTTACGAAAATTTCGAAATCAGCACCCGGAGCCGTGGAACCTACAAGCTGGGGGACGCGGGCGAGGAACAGCAGCAGGTCACGAGCTACGGGTCTTCCGTCTCAACAAAGGTGACGTCACCGGCCGTCCTGCGCTCGTTCGGGCGCTATACGTCGGAACAGGGTGACCAACTCGGCCGCGGCCCCCTGCCCCCGCTCGTCGGGGAGGAAACAAAGTACTGGGTGTTCTGGAACCTGAGCGGCACCACGAACGCGCTCACGAACGTGAAGCTGACGGGCCACCTCCCGGCCGGCGCGCGCTTCACGGGACGCCAGACGGTCTCGCAAGGTGACCCCATCACCTACGACGCCGCGACGAACACGATCACCTGGACGGCGTCTCGCCTGACACCGACATTCCCTCCCGGCTCAAAGATTATCGGCGTCGCCTTCGAAGTAGGCATCACGCCCTCGGAAACCCAAGTCGGAACGACCCCCACGATCCTAACGGACGTTCGCCTCACGGCGACGGACGAGTTTACGGGAGCAGTTGTAACTGCCTCTGGAGCTGCTGTAACGACGAATCTGCCTCAAGACATCATGGCAAAGGGGCTTGGGAAGGTGGAGCTGTAATTCCCACATCTTGATTTTTTCTGTGATCCTGCTATCGTAATTACAGTCTCCCCCGTTTTAATTTTTCTCTTTGCGTTCCTATGGGCAAAATCAACGGGGAACCGACCACCATCGAAGTTCTCGAATCCGTACATGAAGTTCTTGATGTACTGAATACGTTTTCCACGCATGTGGATAAACGATTTGAAAAAATCGAATCCGAAATCACGTCCATGAAATCCGAGATCACGTCTATAAAGTCCGTCATGGTGACAAAAGATGAACTCAAACATGAGCTTGCCAAAGCCATTGAACCCCTCGCCACGAAAAAGGATTTGGAAGACATGCGGGGAGATATCGTCATGCTCATACGCAAAGAAGATGACAAAGTCGTAGCCGTCGTAGATTGCCTGAAACAACAGCAAGTCATTTCCGGATCCGACGCCAACCGTATTCTCTCCATGCAGCCATTCCCAAGCGCGTAAACAAGGTCGAAGGATCCGTTTCAAAAAAGCCTTGGCAGAAATGCTGATGTTTTTTTGTTTTTACTATTTGACAAACTTATGAAAATATGCTAATCCTATTATACCGTTTTGTGTCTTTTGTTGATTTTTTCCCACGACTGGAAAGGAGGGCACAATGCCGTTCGCTAAAATTGTCTTTTGGGTGCTGGTTGCCGTAGTGGTGGCCTGCATAGAAATCGGTCACCGTTCATTTTCTGGCTCCTGAATTCCAAGAATCGACGGCCACGGCGATCCGTCGCGGATCGTCATCTCCAAGGTGCATTTTCCATTCAGGTGTTTGAACGGGACCTCGCAGTCCGTGAACGGGAGGGTACGCCGG
>JACQWJ010000024.1 GCA_016209325.1 Candidatus Uhrbacteria bacterium | reverse complement strand
TTCTAAATAGCGCAGAATTGCTGGTACTCCGAGCGAATGTCCTACAAGATAAATTTTGTCATCAGAATTTCTTTCAATATGTCGCGAAATTTCACCAACCCACTCATCACAAACTGGATTTTCTGGCATTGGCATAGAAAGCGCGCAAGCATAAATTTCTTGTTTTTCTAGTTCGGCCATTAACCAAGGACGCCAACCGCCATTTGGACTTCCCTCAAAACCATGGATAATAAAAACTTTTTTCATAAAATTACTTCAATAGCTCATCAACGGAAACATCAAGCGCATTGGCGAGCTTTTCTAAAACAGCAATCGTAACATTTACCTTGCCACCCTCAATCGCGCTCATGTAGCTTCTGTCCATATCAATAGCTCGGCAAATGTCGCCCTGCGACATACGCTTTTTCAAGCGTATGCGCTTGATGTTCTGTCCTAGTGTTTTGAAACCGACGCATTATATCTTCCGCCATCTCAATGTAGGCATATCTCCTTGAGAGACTGGCGATAGCATAGACAGTATAGGCCATACGTGAATTTGCAGTGGTGCCCGGGAGAGGGAATCGAACCTGGCCTGCCGGCAGGTAGGCCCTCATGCCCTTGCGGACACAGGATTTTGAGTCCTGTGCGTATACCAGTTCCGCCATCCCGGCAGCCGAGCGGCATCCTAACATATGCTTGCAAAGCTTTCAATTTGCTGTTACTATGGCGCTCGCACGAAGCCTGCCTGAGCGGCAGGCAGGCTTGGCGGGGTAGCTCAGTTGGTTAGAGCGCGGGACTCATAAGCCCGAGGTCGTGGGTTCGATCCCCACCCCCGCTACCAAGAAAACGGCACGGCAAACATGGGCGCGATTGACGCGAAACCCGTTCGCGCGTATAGTTGCCGCTCCGACCGCGCCAACGGAAACGGAAAACATAGCGGGGTAGAGCAGCCTGGCAGCTCGTCTGGCTCATAACCAGAAGGTCGCCGGTTCAAATCCGGCCCCCGCAACCAAAACGTCCTCTCCCAACGGAGGGGATGTTTTGTTTTGTGTGTACTTGATACTAATAACGTATTACGTTATTATCCCATTATGTGATCCAGTCCTTCGGAACGGTGGATACGGAGATGCTTTTTCAGCGTCGATACGTACGTCATCTCCCGGTTCATATGCAGAGAACCGCATTGCGCAAACTTTTGATGATTGATGCTGCTGTTGACCTGCAAGATCTCCGCATTCCCCCGGCCAATCGGCTGGAGAAACTGAAAGGTCTCCGTGCCCATCAGTACAGTATCCGCATCAATGATCAGTGGCGTGTGTGCTTTTCATGGAAAGACGGCCATGCCTATGACGTCGAAATTACGGATTATCATTAAGGAATCGTATGCCCACAAAAAAAATACCCCCCATGCATCCGGGCGAAATTCTTCTTGAGGAATTCTTGGAACCGCTGCGGATCACCCAATACCGCCTCGCCAAAGAGATTGGCACTCCCCCTCGCCGCATCAATGAAATCGTACACGGAGATCGCGCGATCAGCGCCGACACCGCTTTGCGCCTTGGACGCTATTTTCGTATGAGTCCGCTCTTCTGGTTGCATCTGCAGGCTCGCTTTGATCTTGAGGTTCAATCCGATCGTCTGCCGCGTTCTTTTGAACATACCGTGCACGTATTTCAATCCGTTTGAACAGACAAAAAACTCCACCTCTCATAAGGGTGGAGTTTTATTCCGGTCAACTGGGCGCGATCGCGTGGATCGTGACCACTTTGCCGGATCGGAGATGAGTGTATCTCCGATCGAAGCGGTTGTGTCATCCTGCGCCTGGCCGCAGAGATGACGGGTGACCCTGCCAGGGGGAGTCCGACCAGAGCTGCTCAGTCGCAGCCGTGGCCGGGGTAGATGTCAAGGTCCGCGTCGTCGCAGTCCCCGTCATTTTCGGCGTACCCGTCGCCGTCGTTGTCGACGTCGAGCGACGACAGGTCCTGGCCGTTGCAGTCCTGATCAGTGCCATCGTCGGGGACCTCGTGGCCGCCAGGATGGACGGCCGGGGCGTTGTCGTCGCAGTCTATCTCGGGGTAGATAGCCTGCTCGTCCTCGGACGGCCGCTCGCACAGCACCATGTCGACGCCGTACCCGTCCCCGTCTTCGTCGACGCGGTAGGTGTCGCCACCTTCCTCGTCGATTTCGCCGTCGCAGTCGTTGTCGCGGCCGTCGCAGACCTCGTTCCCGCCGACGTCGCCGTCATTGGGTCCGCAGTCGTCGCTGTCGGGGACGCCGTCGTTGTCGGTGTCGATGATGGTGGTCTCGTCCCACCACACCTCGCCAACAGTCTGCTCATTTTTACATCCCACCCAGGCGACAGCCAGGAGAAGGAAAATGATCACTCGATTCATCACTCACCTCCGAGCTTGACCACCAGGTGGCCGTTTTTGTTGGTGTAAAAGTGACCAGTGATTACGAGGGTGGGTACGAACCCACCGACGAAACCACCCCCGAACGCCACACCCTCGGTCCAGTTGAGATTCCGGAACACCTTGTAGTGCCCCGGCTCCAGTCGGTCATGTACGTCGAATCCGTACGTGGTGACGGCGCTGGCCGTCCCCAGTAGGAGCCCCGTGACCGAGCTGGCCACCAGTCTCTGTCGGAGTGTCCACTGAACCAGAACTTCGACCGGTGTCGGCGGGGGCTGGGTGAAGATCGCTCGCGGATCCGGGCATTTCGTTACCGGGCAGACGTGTGGGGGCTGAAGGTCGATAGGCGGATCTTTTTCCTTTACCTTTTCGACACAGATCCCACCTGTGTCCGGTCCACACTCGGCCAGCTTTTCCTTGACCGTCGTGCTCCCGAACAGGTAGATTTTGACCTTTCGGTCTTCCGCCACATCCTGCGGCATAGCCAGGAACTTACCGGTTCCCAGGACAATGATACGGTCGGTAGGGATTCCCTTCCTGACGAGATACGCCGCGGTGTTGTTCGATCGCTCGAAGCTCAGCCGCAGATTGGGGATTTCCGCTCCCTTCTGCGAAGCGCCTCCAACGACCACCGCCACCGTGTTCTCGTCTTTCAGGTAGGTACTGACCTCGTCGAGCGCAGTACGATCTGTTTCATCCAGATCTTTTTCCGCTTCGTTGAAGTAGACCATTCCGACTCGGATTCGATCCTCCAGAATTTGCCCATTTGCTTTTCCGCTTCCGGCGACGAGAGACAGGGCGATCCCAAGCCACATTACCGCGTTTCGAATCCGCATTTTTCTTTCTCCTGTGGTTTCCATTCTGCCCTTATGGAGGGCTTCTGGCGTTTTTTTGCGTTAATCTAAGACTTTCTAAAACCTATGGCGCTTCCCATATCTCAGGAAAAGCACCCACGGAAGAGCCTGTTTGGACTCTTTCGTTGATGTTTTTCCCCACAACCTAGCTCATTTAGTAACATTTAATGTTATCATATTTTGACAAAAAAGTCAATGGTGAAGCGATTGGGGAACCGAGGCGAATTGTGGCGAATAGGCGAATATGGCGGCAACCCCCTGTAAGTCCCCCTTGGATAAGGGGGACACACGTTTCCGGTTTTCCCCTCCTTACCAAGGAGGGGCTAAGGGGAGGTCTTGGGTTATCGAATCGTCATTTGATTGGAACAAGCCGTAAGATCCTTCGCGTGGCGCTCAGGAAGGTGATTGGATAGAGAGTGAAGGTTCAGCTTTCATGGTCAAGTTTTTTGCGCTATACTGATGGGGACTTGAAGATATGGCGCACGTGATTTCGGTGGTGAATCAAAAAGGGGGGGTGGGGAAGACCACCACGTCTTTGAATTTGGCGGCGTACTTGGCGGAGCAGGGGAAGTTCGTGCTGCTCATCGACCTTGATCCGCAAGCGAACGCCACCGCGGGGCTTGGGATCGACTATAAGAGCCTTGAGCGGGGCATCTACGAGGGGATCATCGGTGAGCATCGGCTACGCGACCTTGTCCATCCGACGCCGCACGAGGGACTGAAGGTGATTCCGGCCACACCCTCGCTTGCCGGCGCCGCGGTCGAGCTCGTGACGGTCGAGGCGCGGGAGCACTACCTGCGGAAGGCGCTTCTCGAGATCCGCCACGACTATGACTACGTCATCATCGACAACCCGCCGTCGCTCGGGCTCCTCACGATCAACGCGCTCACGGCCGCGGACTCGGTCCTCGTGCCGGTCCAGGCCGAGTACTACGCGCTCGAGGGGCTGGGACAGCTCCTCGGGACCGTCGACCTCGTGCGCGAGCAGCTCAATCCGGACCTCAAGCTCATGGGGGCGGTGATTACCATGTACGACAGCCGCACGCGGCTGTCTCAGGAGGTCCTCGAGGAGCTCTACAAGTATTTTCCGGACAAGATTTTCCGTTCGGTGATTCCACGCAGCGTCCGCCTTGCGGAAGCGCCTTCGTTTGGCAAGACTATTTTGGGATACGATCCTTCCTCGAAGGCCGCCCGTGCCTATGAGCGTTTGACGAAGGAATTTATGTTCCGTGAAGAGGGAAACTAACATGAGGACGTCCGCCTTTGGCCCACTTCGTTGTTGCAGGCTCCGCTCCTCGACGCCGTACGTCTGAGTACGGCTTACTCCGGTGCTCGCCCGCTCCTAGAACTGGTCTCAAATGCGAACGTCCTCAAACCATCACATATGAGCATACGACCCGCGCTTGGCCGGGGACTGGATTCCCTGATTCCTGGCAAACGACCCTCCTCTCCCGTCCCTTCCGTGCCCATGGCCCTCGTGGCCGAAGGTCGGCAGGTGCTGGACATTCCCGTCGGGGAGATTCGTCCCAACCCGCGCCAGCCGCGCGCGCATTTCGCGCCCGAGGAGCTTCAGGACCTGGTCGCGTCCATCCGGGAGCACGGGATCCTGCTTCCGCTTGTCGTGACGCGGGCCGCGGAAGGCTATGAGCTCGTCGCTGGAGAACGGCGCCTCCGGGCTTCCAAGCTCGCGGGCCTCGCGACCGTCCCCGCCATCGTGCGCGACGCGACTGAGCAGCAAAAGCTCGAGCTCGCGCTTATCGAGAACGTCCAGCGCCAGGACCTGAACGCGCTTGAGGAAGCCGTAGCTTACGAAGCGCTCGTGGAGGAATTCGGACTGACGCAGGAGCAGGTGGCCGAGCGCGTCGGCAAGAGCCGCTCGGCGGTCGCGAACACGCTGCGCCTCCTCGACCTGTCCGAGCCTATGCGCGAGGCGCTCCGGGAGGGGAATATTACCAAGAGTCATGCGCGAACCCTGCTTGCGGAATCCGATCCTGCCAAGCGGATGGCACTGTTTGAAGCAATGCTCGCGGGAGGTGTCACGGTCCGTCAAGCCGAAAAAACCGTCGCGGTTCACGCGCACCGCCGTATCGTTTCGGGGAGTCCGACGGACCCCAATATGCTCGCCCACACCAAGCGCCTTGAGGAGATCCTCGGCACCAAGGTGGAAATCCGCGAGCGGGCGGGGAAGGGGACCATCACCCTGCACTTCTACGCGAAGGACGACCTCGCGGATCTTCTGCATCGGTTGGCCGAGCTAGGTTGAGAGAGTTGGATAACGAAAGCGCCACCCCGTATGGGATGGCGCTTTCCGTTTGTTGGAACAAGCCGTAAGGTCCTTCGCGCGGCGCTCAGGAAGATGGGCACGTCATACGTCAGGTCTTCTTCCGCACTCGCGGCAGCACTTGGCTGAACCAGCGGCGCATGCCCCGTTTGCTCATGTCGCGGATCTTCGAGCGCGCGTGGTGTGTCTTCACGAACTTGAGCCAGTCCGCGTTCGGCCCCTTGCGGTTCTTGTCGGTGATGATTTCCACGATGTCCCCCGACGTGAGCTGGGTGTCCAGGTTCACGAGCCGTTCGTTGACCCGTGCAGCCGTGCATTTGTTGCCAAGTTCAGAGTGAATGGCGTAGGCGAAGTCCACAGGTGTTCCACCTTCCGGGAGATCGATCACATCCCCCTTCGGGGTAAAGACGAAGATACGATCCTTGAAGGCGTCGATTTTCAGGACTTCGAGCTGATCGAGGAAGTCCTGCTTGCTCGCGAGTTCCTTCTGGATCTGAACCAGCTCCTCCATCCAACGGAGATTTTTTGGGGGAGCCATCCCCATCTCTTTGTAGCGCCAGTGTGCAACAACTCCGTACTCGGCAAGCTCGTGCATCTCGCGCGTGCGGATCTGGAACTCCGCGACGTCGCCGCCTTCGCAGAACACCGTGGTGTGGAGTGACTGGTAGCCGTTCGGTTTTGGTTGGGCGATATAGTCCTTGATACGGTTCGGAAGGGGTACCCAGCGCTGGTGGATGGCTCCGAGTGCGGCGTAGCAGTCCTCAACGTCGTCCACGACCACCCGGATCGCGATGAGGTCGTAGATCTTCGCGCTGTCGTTGCCGTAGCGTTTGAGTTTTTTGTACAAACTGTACAGACGCTTGACGCGTCCGTGGATCTGCGGATCCCGGATGCCCGCCTCCCGCAGGATCGTTTCGGTCTGGTCGATGAGGTGGCTCGTATAGGTTCCTCGTTCCTGCACTTTCGTGCTCATGATCCGTTGGGTCCAGTCGTACTCCTTGGGTTGGAGGTACTGGAACGCGAGATCCTCGAGCTCGCCTTTCATCTCGCCCATGCCGAGGCGGTTGGCGATCGGGGCGTAGATCTCGAGTACCTCCCGGGCCATTCGCTCCTGCTTGTGATGGGGCATGGCGTAGAGGGTTTGGAGGTTGTGCAAGCGATCCGCGAACTTGATGAAGATGACGCGCACATCGCTCGCCATCGCGAGGAACATTTTACGCATGTTTTCGACGTAACGATCGACCCCTTGGTACACGACTTTTTTTAGTTTTGTCACACTTGCGACGAGCCCCGCGATGTCTTCTCCGAAGTCACGCTGCACGTCTTCGATCGTGACCGCGCTGTCCTCGACCACGTCGTGCAGGAGTCCCGCCGCCACCACGTTCAGGTTGAGCCCCATGTCGGCGAGCTTGTAGGCCACAGCAATGGGATGCACGATGAAGTCGTCTCCCGTCAGGCGCTTCTCCCCGCGGTGTGCGGACACCGCCAGATCGTAGGCGCGCTGAACCAGGTCGAGGTCTGGCTCGACGTAGTTTCGCTTGATCGCGGTCAGGAGGTCATCAAATGTGCGGACTATCTCCGGCATAGCGTTTCCACTATCTCGTATCCAGCCGGTTCCTTCAAGGCGGAGAGATTGAGGATGCCCGCCGGCAACCCCCTGTAAGTCCCCCTTGGTAAGGGGGACACACGTTATCGATTCCTCCCCTTATCCAAGGGGAGGTTAGGAGGGGTTGCCGGGTCCGTGTATTCCAGAGGTATGGATGTCGACGCATGGTTGTCGACATCTGTTGTATTGACATTTTGAAAAAATAACCCTAACATACTGCCAATTTCATCTCTCATCCTATGGCAACTCCTGAAGCCGGTCCCGCCGTTTCTCCCGAGCAAAAGGCGGCTCAGAAGCAAGACGCGCATGAAAAGCTGACAAAGGAACAGGTGGAGACGGCGCGTTTCGAGGCCGCCATACGGGAGGCCGCGGCCCGGCGCGGGGCGGAGGGCCGGGAGAAGGAGGCGGAGGCCCAGGCACGGGTGGGCGAGCAGCGTGCGCGCGCCCTTGAGCGCACTCCCGCCGTATCCGACAAGCCAGTGCGGGTTGTTCCTGCTTACGAGCGCGAGATCGGCATGCCCGCCAATGTTCTCGTCGACGTGGAGGGAACGCCGACACCCATCCAGGAACTTGTGCCGGGAGCCAAGCAGGCGGGTGTCGAGATCGTCTACGGCGAACGCTTCGGCGTGGATCCGCACACGAAACGTGTGACCATCCCCATGCACATGAAACCAAAGGAGCTTCCGTTTTTGGTCCGTGAAATTGCACGTGTTGCCAACGGAGGCGATCATGCGATTTCAAAGGAGCTCACAGCGCGTGGCAACAAGGAGCAGACCGTCAGAGAGATTCGGGAACAGGGTTTTTGGCATCGCGATTTTGTCCAGGTACGGAGAGATTACAAGGCGCATGAGATTGTCCATTCAAAGACCGTCTCACCTGCAGAACAGGCCCTGGACCTATACATGCACGCAGCTGCCGAAAGCTATCAAGCGGCTACGGGCCGTGACCTCTATCAAGATGCCGGTGGAAAAGAAAATGTGCAAAACCAATTGGAACGCCAACTGATCGACCAGCAGGTCCAGCTTGTGTACCGATACGATGAAAAAGGCAAGCCCTATCTGGATGTCCCGGAAGGAGCGTGGAAGGTTGTGGAACGCATGAAGCGGTTTTCCGATTCGTCAGACACGGTCCGTGATTATCGCTTGCACCGAAAAATCATTCCGAGCCTCTGGATTGCGGATGCCGCCGTCGCTGGGTGGAAGCCCGTTGCAGCTGCCTTTTTGGGAACGGTGACCAAATTGTTGATTGATAATCCCATCAAGATTTTTTCCCTTAAGAAAATCACTCAAGGAATTTACAATTTTGCTCAGGATACCGTCGACGGCATTGACCAATGGATTCGTAAGGAGATCAAGGCAGGAACGGGGGTTGCCTGGTTCCTGAAGCCGAAACTTGAATCAACAGCCGCCTCTCAACGTGAAGCTGTCAAAAAGGAGGAAGAGACGACAATCAAGAAAGCACTCGGAAATAGATGATAATGCCGCCTCGTACGGGGCGGCATTATGCGTCTCAGACGTCGGCTTGTTCCATGGGCTTTCCCTCTTCCCCTTGCTTTTCGAACGCGCATGTTTTGGACGAACACTTGATCATGCCCTTGGCCGCGAACGTGAGCAGGCTTTGGCAGGACGGACACTTTTCGCCGGTCGGCTTCTGCCAGAGTGCGAACTTGCAGGTAGGATAGCGATTGCAGCCGTAGAAGTTTCGCTTCTGACGCGAGCGCTTCTCGACAAGCTCTCCCGCTCCGCAGTCGGGGCAGGGGATGCCGAGTTTTTTGTCGATGCTTTTGATCGTTTTGCAATCGGGGTAACGTGAGCAGGAGAGGAACATGCCGAAGCGACCCTGCTTAATTCCCATTGGCGCCTGGCAGTCCGGGCAGACCTCGTCGGTCGTCAGGACTTCCGGGTGGGACAGGTCCTTCTGGTCCTTGAGCGGCTTCGAATTTTTGCACTCGGGGTAGCCACTACAGGCGAGGAAGGGACCGAAGCGGCCGTGCTTCACCACCATCAGCTGCCCGCACTTATCACAGACGATGTCGGTCAGGATATCGTCAGGCTTGGTCCGCGCGACGGTCTTCTCTTTTTCTTCGAGCGTCTGGTGAAAGGGTCCATAAAAATCCCGGATGACCGGTACCCACTCCTCCTTGCCTTCGGCGATGTCGTCAAATTTCTCCTCCATCTTGGCCGTGAAGTCGAAGTCGACGATCGAGGGGAAGTGCTCGACCAGGATGTCGTTCACGGTCGGGGCGATGGGTCCGGGCTTCAACCGCTTGCCGTCGTCCCGCTCCGCGTACCCGCGGTCGATGATGGTCGCGATCGTCGGGGCGTAGGTCGAGGGGCGTCCGATGCCGTGCTCCTCGAGCGTCTTCACGAGCGTCGCGTCCGAGTAGCGGGGCGGCGGCTCGGTGGCATGCTGCTTCGGCTCGAGGTTTCGGAGCCCGAGCACGTCTCCCTTTTCCAGAGGCGGAAGCAGGGTCTCTTTGCGCTTTTCCTCGTAGACTTTCAGGTACCCGTCGAAGCGGATTACCGATCCGGTCGCGCGGAAGGTGTACGGCGTGCCGGTTCCGATGTCGACTGTGGTTGCGTCGAACACGGCCTCGGGCAGCTGGGTCGCCACGGCCCGACGCCAGACCAGATCGTAGACTTTCCAGAGCTTGTGGTCGAGTGCGTCTTTCAGGGAGGTCGGTGTCCGGCGGACGTCGGTCGGGCGGATGGCCTCGTGGGCCTCCTGCGCGCCCTTGGACTTCGTCTTGTAGGTGCGCGGTTCCGCCAGCCGGTACTCCGTTCCGAATTCGGCCTGAATGAAGCCTATCGCCTCCTCTAAAAAGAGGTTCGAGAGGTTCACCGAGTCCGTGCGCATGTAGGTGATAAGCGCCACAGACCCCTCGCCCGGGAGATCGACGCCCTCGTACAGATCTTGCGCGACGCGCATCGTGTCCTTGGCGCTCAGCCCGAGTTTGGTGTTCGCATCCTGTTGCAAGGTCGAGGTGGTGAAGGGCGGCGGCGGGGAACGGCGCAGCGTCTTGTGCGCCACGTCCTCGACGGTATACGGCGCCGTCTCGAGCGTTTTTAAAACTTCCTTTGCCTCGGCTTCGGAGCCGATCGCGAGCTTGTCGAGCGCCTGGCCGTCCTTGGCGTGGAGCCGGGCCCCGAATTCCTCCGCTCCCTTGGCGAGCAGAGCCTCGATTGACCAGTACTCCTGCGGCTTGAAGGCCTCCCGCTCCCGCTCCCGCTCGACCACGAGTCGGAGCGCAACCGACTGCACGCGTCCGGCCGAAAGCCCCTTCTGCACCTTGCGCCAGAGAAAGGGGGAGAGCTCATATCCGACCAGCCGGTCGAGCACGCGGCGCGCCTGCTGGGCGTCGACCCGCTTTACGTCGAGGGCGCGCGGATGCGTGAGCGCCTCCTCGATCGCGCGCTTGGTGATCTCGTGGAACGTGATGCGGCGGGCCTTCTCCGCGGGAATGCCGAGGATCTCGGCCAGGTGCCAGGAGATGGCTTCCCCTTCGCGGTCTTCGTCCGTCGCGAACAGGACGTTGTCGGCCTTCTTCGCCGCATCCTTCAGGGCTTTTACCTGTTTGGCCTTCGTCCGCGGCACGACGTACTGGGGAGCAAAGTCATGCTCGACATCCACGCCGATCTTGCTTTTCGGCAGGTCGCGCACGTGCCCGAACGAGGAGAGTACCGCGTACTCCCTGCCCAGGAATTTCCCAATCGTTTTGGCTTTCGCCGGAGATTCGACGATGACGAGCGTGTGAGGCATGTGTGTCGATGATGGGGGAACACGTTGGATCCGTCAAGTCAGCCACGTACGTACTGCATCCCCCCGAGGTGCCGCACGGTGCCTTTCATTTCCATGAGGGTGAGGGCGGAGGTGACGGCCGGGGTGGGGAGACCGGAGGCGCGGGTGATGTCGTCGACGTGGAGGGGACGGGAAGAGAGCAGGGCGACGATCTGCGCCTCGATCGGACTGTTCGGCGGGGGAGGGGAGGTTTCGGACGGCTCCCGTCGCGCGATGCCGAGCGCGGACAGAATGTCGTCCGGACAGGCCGCGACTTGGGCGCCCATGCGGATCAGGTTGTTCGGCCCGACCGAGTTCGGCGCGTCGATCGGTCCCGGCACGGCGAATACGTCGCGTCCCGCCTCGAGCGCGGCACGGGCGGTAATGAGCGCGCCTGACTTCTGACCCGCCTCGACGACGAGCGTACCGTGGCAGAGTCCCGCGATGACGCGGTTCCGGATGGGGAAGTGATGTTTTTGCACCTCCGTGCCGATCGGAAATTCGGACACGATCGCCCCTCCGTGCCGCAGAATGTCTTCCGCGAGCGGCTGGTTGCCGACGGGGTAAATAGACGCGCGGTCCACGCCCGATCCGAGTACGGCTACGGTCGGTCCGCCGGCGCGGCAGGCTTCCGCGTGCGCGATGGCGTCAATGCCGTACGCGAGACCGCTGACAGTAACGACACCGCTTGAAGCCAGGGCACTCACGAAATTCCGCGTAACCCGCTGCCCGTACGGGCTCGGCTTGCGCGTGCCGACGACGGCGAGCCATGCTGCCGAGGCAGGAGGCAAGATCCCGCGTACGAAAAGTACGGCCGGCGGATCGTAGAGTTCTTTTAAAAGTGGCGGGTATCCGGGATCGTCGAGCGAAACAGCTGTGACTTCTTCTTGTTCCAAACGAGACAACTCGCGTTCGGGATCGAGGGTCGGACGTTTTTCCACGAACGCCTGGATCGCGGACGCCGGCAGGCCGACGGCCTCCCATTCTGCAGTGGACGCTGCAAACGCGGCCTGGCAGTTTGGAAAAAACTGGCGCAGGAGCGCCAGCCGCTTTGGGCCAAGGAGCGGAACACGCACGAGAGCCAGGAGATATCCGAGGTCGGACTGATCCATAAGCCGGGAAGCACTTCTTCTTTACGGAGTTTCCTTTAAAACGTTCTCGAGGGTCTGGAGTGTTTGCGCGAGCATGTCCGTCAATCCAGCCTCCTCTTCCTTGCTCCAGCGTCCGAGCACCCAGTCTTCCAGGGGCATGTCCTCATGGGGCGGACGGCCGATGCCCATGCGAATGCGGGGAATCGCGGACGTGCCCAGGGTTTCGATGACGGACGCCATGCCGTTATGCCCTCCCGCGGAACCTTCTGCCCGCGAACGCACCGAACCGAACGGGAGGTCCGCGTCGTCGTAGATGACGAGGACGTCGGCGGGGAGAAGATGCCAAAACGTGACTGCTGCTCGTACGGCTTCTCCGGAGCGGTTCATAAACGTATCTGGCTTGAGCAGCAGGATTTTTTTTTCCGCAAAGACGACTTCGGCAATTTCGCCGTGGAATTCCCGTCGCGCCTTAAACAGTGCCCCTTCCCGCTTGGCAAACGCGTCCACCGCCAAAAATCCCGTGTTGTGACGGGTCGAGGCGTAGTCCTTGCCGGGATTTCCCAAACCGACGACGAGTTTCATACAATCATTTGAATGAACGGTTCAAGCCTTCGACAAGCTCAGGCAATAAGACTCCTTTGTCATGTGCGTCCGGATCTATTTTGCGCGGACGGTGGGGAGGCGGGCGTTCACAATGACCGGCGTGCCCTGGAAGCCGAACTCTTCGTGCAGACGGTTTTCGAGGTAGCGCAGGTAGCTCGGATGGATCACGTCCGTGCGCTTGGCCTGGATAGTGACCACGAAGCGGGGAGGGGTAACCTCCGTCTGGCGCATGCCGAGCACCTTCGGCGGCTTTGGTCCCTTGCCTTTCGAAGGAAGGTGGCGCATGACTGCCCGCTTGAGGAAGGCCTTCACCTCGTCGTCCGTGAGCCGGCGGTGGCGTGCGGCCTGGATGTCCTGGACCAGGGAAAACACCCGGTCGACGCGCTGCCCGGTCTTCGCGGAGGTGAACAGAATGGGGGCCCAACGGAGAAAGGGGATGGTGTCGTGGATATAGTCCGTGTACTCTCCAATACTTGCCGTCGACTTCCCCGCGATGAGATCCCACTTGTTGGCGATGACAATCACACCCACACGCGCTTCCTCGGCGAGTCCCGCGAGCACGCGTTCCTGGTTTCCGAGCGGCTGGCTCGTGTCGAGGACGAGCAGGGCGACGTCGCTCCGTTTCAGCACATGCACGGTACGTTCCACACCCATTTCTTCCAATCCTCCCTTGCGGTGGATTTTGCCGATTTTGCGGATCCCGGCCGTGTCGATGAACAGGTAGTCGTGCTCGTTGACTGTGACGAGGGTGTCCACCGGCTCCCGCGTCGTGTGTGCGGCCGGGTTCGCAATGAAGCGCTCTTCACCGACGAGGGCGTTCAGGAGCGACGACTTGCCGGCGTTCGGTTTGCCGATGACTGCGACTCTGATCGGTCGGGCCTCGTACGCCTCGACCGGGGGCGTGCCATTCCGGGTCAGGGTGGTGTAGACGAGGTCCAGGAGGTCGCCGACACCGGTACCGCGGAGTGCAGAAATCGGGAGGGGGGCGGGGAGTCCCTTCAGTCGCCACTCGGGAGAGGCAGCGGCAGCCCGGTGTACCGGGGTTTCGGCCTTGTTGCCGACCACGATGACCGGCTTCCGCGAACGTTTTAGGCGGTCGGCCATGGCTTGCTCCTGGGGTAGGGGGCCCGTGGCAAGGTCAACAATGAACAGGACGAGGTCGGCTTGGGCCTGTGCGCGCGCCGCCTGTTCGGCGATCTGACGTTCCATAGGTATGTCGGTGGACGCGTCGTCGACGCCGCCGGTATCGATGACTTTGACGACGACGCCGCGCCACAAGCAGATCCCTTCCTGGCGGTCGCGGGTCGTGCCCGGTGTGTCCGAGATAAGCGACTTCTGTTCTTCGATCAGTCGGTTGAAGAGGGTAGATTTGCCGACGCTCGTACGGCCAACAATGGCGATGACGGGAAGGCGGGGATGCATGTGATTCAGATTAACGTCGGACAAGTGGCGCGCTGGCGTCTCCGAGAATGACAAGGAAATCTATGTTTTCTCCCGTCGTCTGGCGTTCGGCTTCATCGTCCGATATGCTTATTTCCTTCGGGATAACGTCCTTCGAGAACAGCCACCCGGCGGCCGACATGGAGACGTCGGCTTCCAGGAGTTCCTGCAGCGCGCGGAGTTCCGCGGCACGCTGCCCTTGCGTCAGGTCGTATACGACGGTGTGCGCGTAGCCGCGTTCGGCTGCGTTGCCGATCTTCACGACCTCGAAACCCTCACGTTCGAGAAGTTGGGAGGTCTCGAAGGCCAGGCCGTTCACGCGGGTTCCGTTTTGGACTTCCACGCGTACGAACGTGGGGGCCGGGGTGTCCTTCACGTCTTCGCCTTGCGCGCCGGGATAAAAGACGTTGGCAGCCATCCGCTGCACGGGCCCCCAGTCGTCGTTCTTTGGCAGTACCACGTAGGCCCCGTTGAGGGAGGTTTCGTAGAGCGGGCTCTCCGGAGATACGTCGAGCACGTGGTTCACGATCTCGGCCGGATCCACGTCCTTTAGCATGGTTCCGAGGCGGAGGAGTTCCCAAAGCGAAAGGTTCGTCTGGACGTGATTGCCGAAGCTCGCGAGAAGTCCGCTGACTTTGGAGGGACTAGTCAGGGTTTCCTTTTGCAAGGTCTTCTCCTTCAGGGCGAGCAGAATTTTCTGTTGGCGTGCACTCCGGGCGAAATCGGATCCTTCCCCGTTGTTGCCGTGGCGCGAGCGGGTGTAGGTCAGAGCGGTTTCACCGTCCATGTGCTGCCATCCTTCCTGGAATGACACGGTTTGCACGAGATAATCCTCGGTGGGATACTGCGCATCCGTGAATCCCCGATCGACGTAGATGTCCACCCCGCCCACGGCGTCGATTGCGTCCGCGAATCCGTCGAAGTCCACTTTGACGTAATACGGTATGTCCTGACCGAAGAGGTCTCCCAGCAGTTCACTTGTAAACGACGGGCCACTTCCTGGCTCCTCTTGTTCGGCAAACGCGTTGACATGGTTTACTTTGCGCAGACCATAGCCGGGGATCGGGACCGTCAAGTCTCGCGGAATCGAGAGCATGCCGACACCTGTGGTCGAAGGACGGATACTGGTAAAGATGATGGTATCGCTGAGCTCCGGTCCGTCATGTCCCTCTCCACCCACGCCAAGCAGGAGGAGGTTGATCCGGTCTTCCCGTTCCCCTTTCAGCTGTTTGTCCCCGGCCTGGACCAATTGTCGCAGGCTGGAGAACAGGGAAAAGTGGGGAAAGCTGGCCGTGGTTGCTTCGGCGCTCGTTGATACGCCGTATGAAAACAGACCTCCCGCGCTCGCGAGGACGATTGCGGCCACGATAAACCAGCGCCCAAACAAGGAGGGTCTTCCCGGATCCCCTTCCAGGCGGTATTTTTTGCGAAGAAAATCAATCTGCAAGGGGTCCATACAGCGGCGCGTTCTTCTCTTCTGAACGAGCGTACTATATAGATGAATGGCGTAACATTCAAGGGTCATGGCTCCCGTTTTTTACGAACGCAAAACTCCCGTTCGTGAAAAACGGGAGTTTTGGTGGACGCACCTGGGATCGAACCAGGGACCTCTGCAATGTGAATGCAGCGCTCTAACCAGCTGAGCTATGCGTCCATTTTTCGTGCGCAGGATAGCATGATGTCCGTGGCGCTTCAAGGGACGGGCTATGAGACGCTTGTCGCCCGCGTTTCGGGCTGGTAGACTGGGCCATGCTAAGCAAGTTTCCTTTATGACGCTTCCCGAGCAATCCCCCATGGCTGGTGAGACCTTCTGGCACCGCCGCTTCGGTCCGGTTCTCGGAGGCGCGTTGGCGTTCGCGTTTGAAGTCTTCCGTATCGTTGTCATCTCCCTGGCTATTATCTGGCCCATACGCCACTTCCTGGCCCAGCCCTTCTATGTCAAGGGCGCTTCCATGGAAAACACCTTCTACGACCACGAATATCTCATCATTGACGAGTTGTCCTACCGCCTGCACGATCCGGCGCGCGGGGAGATCATCGTATTCCGTTATCCCCGGGACCCTTCCGAATTTTTCATCAAGCGTGTCGTGGGACTGCCGGGAGAAGAGGTGGAAGTCGCGAATGGCTACGTGACCGTTTTCACGAGCGGGTATCCGGATGGGATCGTCCTCGAGGAACCATACCTCGGGGATGCTTACACACCGGGTTACGTTTCCCGCGTCCAGCTCGGACCCGACGAATATTTCGTTCTCGGAGACAACCGCGACGCGAGCCTCGACTCGCGTGTCATCGGAGCGATCAAACGCGACGCCATTGTGGGACGCGTCTGGCTTCGGGGCTTGCCCCTGTCCCGGATCGCCGTGTTCGACACTCCCGGGTATAATTTGTAACGGCCTCCATCCATCTTTGATTTCGTTTCCTATGCCCAAGAAACTCCTTCCGTCTCCGAAGAAAATCGTCAGGCCTACTGGAAAATCCCCCGACGAACCAGAGGAAGATGTCCTGGAAGGTCCTCCTGAAGTCAAGAATAAGGAAGGAAAGGAACCATCCGTTCCTCCTCCGGCCCCGAAAGGGAAGCGCGTCCCCGAGCTCCTGCGGGGGTTTCGCGACATCCTCCCGGAAGAGCAGCCCTATTGGGACATGGTCCGCGATGCGGTTCAAGACATGGCGACAGCCTACGGATTTGAGCGTATCGACGTTCCGATTTTGGAACGCGAGGAGCTGTTTTTGCGCACCGTCGGCAAGCAGACCGACATCGTGGAAAAGGAGATGTACGCCTTTGAGGACCGAGGGGAAGAACGGGTGGTGCTTCGGCCCGAGATGACGGCGTCCATCGTCCGGGCCTATGTGAGTCATGGCATGTTGAACCAGCCTCAGCCCGTCAAGCTCTTTTGTATGGGTCCCATTTTTCGCTACGATCGGCCGCAGGCGGGACGCTACCGCCAGCACCATCAGGTGAGCATCGAGGTGATCGGCAGCCTCGAACCCGTACTCGATGCACAGCTCATGGTGATGGCATTCCACTTGCTGAAAGGTCTCGGGATCGACACAGTGATGCGCCTTAATTCGCTCGGCACCCCTGAATCCCGACAGCGTTACAAGACCGAGTTGACGGCCTATTACCGCAGCAAGCGTCAGCACATCTGTGAGGATTGCAAGCGGCGTTTGTTGAAGAATCCGCTGCGCCTCCTCGACTGCAAGGCCGAGGCCTGTCAGCCGATCAAGCTCGAAGCGCCACAGATCCTTGACTGGCTCGATGAGGATTCGAAGAATCACTTCATGCGGGTTCTGGAGTTTTTGGATGAAGCGGCCGTGCCGTATACCCTTGATTCCCGTCTGGTACGCGGTCTCGATTATTATACGCACACCGTGTTCGAGATTTGGGCGGCGTCGGAGGATGGCGAGCGTACCCAGAGCGCGCTCGGTGGGGGCGGCCGCTACGACGAGCTCGTGGAAACTCTGGGAGGCCGTGAGGGAACTCCCGGCTGCGGCATAGGGATCGGCATAGAGCGCGTCATCCTGGCCATGCGCGAGCTCCAAGTGCATCCGCCCCAGAAGCGTCCGGAAGTCTTTTTCGCCCAGCTCGGAGATGCTGCCCGGCGCCAGGGCCTCCGCCTGTTCGAGGAGTGCCGGCAGGCCGGCATTGCCATGCGTGAGGGATTCGGCCGAAACGCCCTCAAGTCCCAGCTCGAGCTCGCCAATAAGTACGGCGTTCCCTTTACCCTCATCTTGGGCCAGAAGGAGGTGCTCGACGGAACGATCATTGTCCGCGACATGGAGTCCGGTGCCCAGGAGATCGCCGATGTGGCAAAAATCATCCCCCTCCTCAAGCGGAAGATCGAGACCCTGCCGCGCGCTTGACACGCGGCGCCATTTCCTCCACAATCTGCCTTGTGCGTGCACGGGAAAATCCCTGGTATCGTATCGCCAGGGACCTCTGAAAAAGGGATGGATTTTCGTTGAACGGGCTGTTGAGCCCCGCGAGACGTAGTAGAGACTACGTTGAGCGGGGTCAACGGGTGCC
>JACQWJ010000023.1 GCA_016209325.1 Candidatus Uhrbacteria bacterium | reverse complement strand
CTCCTCCAACCTGCGCAAGAATGGTCGATCATCGACAAAGAGCCGGGGAGCGCCGCGGAGCTTTATAAATCCTACATCGCGCCGCTGGCGGCGATCGGTCCGGTCGCCTCGATCATCGGCCTGTCAATCTTCGGTGTCAGTTTCACCGTCGCCGGCACCTATCGGGTGCCCTTGGGAAACGCCATCGGACACGCGGTAACGACCTACGTCTTCGCGCTTATCGGCACCTACGTCCTGGCGCTCATCATCGACGCGTTGGCGCCGACTTTTCTCGGCACCAAAAACAATTTCCAAGCGCTCAAGGTAGCGGCCTATTCGAGCACGGCCGCGTGGCTGGCCGGCATTTTCAACTTGCTACCCTCGCTCGCCTTGCTGCATATTTTGGGGCTCTACAGTCTCTATCTCTTATATCTCGGTCTGGCCGCTCTTATGAAAGCGCCTCAAGAAAAGTCCTTGCCTTACACGATTGTCGTGATCATCGCTGCCATCGTGATCTTCGGCGTCATCGGCGCACTCGGCAGTTGTTTTCTTACTCGCCCTCTGCCGTGATCAGACGTGCGTCAGCGACTCGACTTACCCGGCGCCGTGCTCGCTTGGCTGACGCGACTCCTATGAAATCTAATAATTCAAGATTCGTCCACGCGGCACTCTTCTCCGGATTCATCATCATTGCCGCGCAAGCATTCGCTCAGGCTCGCGAGCCGGTGCTGTCCCTCGCGAAAAAGGAAAAGCCCGCCCTGCTGGAAACCTTGAGATGGGAGATGGGGTAATGGGGTAAGACATAACAATCACCACAATCTATCGGCTTCTCTCGGTCTGCCGCGCCGACAACCGCGATAACATCGTACTGATATTCGCCTGATCGCGCTCCAGGTACTTCGCCACTTCGCCCACCGCGTAGCCATAATCCCGCACCAGCATTGCGACCGCCTCGGCTCGCTTCGTCGAGATATCCCAACGCCGGTCCCTGCCTCGGAGCAACCCCGGCGTCGTTTCCACTCGACGGGCGATTTCTCTGAACGTTGT
>JACQWJ010000022.1 GCA_016209325.1 Candidatus Uhrbacteria bacterium | reverse complement strand
CTGCGGAATCAACAGAATACAAGGCCGTATTTGCGCAGTGAAAAAGTCAAAAGTGATAAAAGAGCCCCATGTTTTTCATTTTTCTACAGTCTCAAAATAGAAGAAATAAGCCATATAACGCTTTTACAAAGCACGGTTTCCCTATGAAACGCGTTAACGGATGGTTCGGAGTTGCTTTCCTCGCGCTCATTTTGGTGGGTGCGGGATGTGCTGGTCAGCAGCCGGTATCAGGAAGACAGGAAGGGACGAATGCGATGATAAAAAAAGACACGAGTCCGATCGTGGTCGGCGGCATCGCACCGCTCACAGGCGAGGCGGCCGCGTACGGCGTGCCGGATCAGAACGCGAAGATGCTCGCGGTTGAAGAAATCAACGCGGCGGGAGGTATTAATGGGCGCGAGCTCAAGATCGTGTGGGAAGACGGCAAGTGTAATGGAACGGACGCGACCACGGCCGTCCAAAAACTCTTGAACGTCGACAAGGTGAAGGTCATCCTCGGCGGCTCCTGCTCGGGTGAGACCTTGGCCGCGGCCCAACTGACCCAGTCCGCCCGCGCGCTCCTGTTCTCCGGCCTCTCTTCGAGCCCGGACCTTACGACGGCCGGGGACCTCGTATTCCGCACGTATCCGTCCGACGCGTTTGCGGGCAAAATGGTGGCTACGTACGCTTCCAAGGAACTTGGATTAAAGCGTGCTGCCATAATTTCCGAAAATACGGACTACGCTCAAGCCTTGCGTAGGGTGTTTAAGGAAGCGTTTACCGAAGAGGGAAACGAAGTCGTTGCGGATGAAGCGTTCAACACAGGCGAGACCGATTTCCGCACCCTTGTTCTCAAGGTGAAGGAACAGAATCCCAGCGTTGTGTATGTCGCCGTCCAGACGCTCACTCCCGCAGAATTCATCTTGAAGCAGTTGGGGGAGTCTGGTCTCAAGGTACAAATCATTGGATCGGATTCAATGCTTGATCGGGATTTTATCAAGAACCACGCTGAATTATTCGAAGGAATAGTTTCATCGGAATTGTCGTTGGATGAATCAACATCAAAGACGGGCGGTTTTGTGAACGCATATACGACGAAGTATGCGCATGCTCCGGAGTATCCTGGTTATCTCGCGGCCGCCTACGATTCTGTCTATCTTATAGCCGAAGCAATGAAGGCGACAGGCAGTACGGATCCCGAAGCGATCGCCACGTATTTCAATGACACAGTCAAAGACTGGCAAGGGGCTCTTAGCACCTTCAACTTTGACGACAATGGCGATGCGGTGTTGAACCTGAACATGCGTAAGATTGTCGGGGGCGAGATTACTGATCTTGGGCCGTACGCGATCGAATAAGTTTGTCCTAAAAAACGGCCCACAACAGGCCGTTTTTTGGTTTGCCTCAGGCAGCCTTCGTTGGTAGGATGCTTCTGCCTATGGAAGCTTTTTTGCAGATTGCGGTGAATGCCGTTATAACGGCGGCGGTGTACGCGCTCGTCGCCTCTGGGCTCTCGTTCATTTATGCGACGACGCGCGTCTTTCATCTCGCGCACGGGTTCGTGATCGCGGCTTCCGCGTTCGTCTTCTGGTGGTTCTCGACAACGGGAGGGTATCCGTGGATCCTGTCCGGATTCGGCGCATGCGCGGTCGCGGTCCTCCTCGGGTTTCTCATGAACGAGTTCGTCTACGAGCCGCTCCGCGCGCGGAAGACGAAAGGACTCGGATACTTGGTGGCCACGGTCGCGCTTCTTATGTTCGGGAACGCTGCGATTTTGGCGGTGTTTGGCGCCCAGCCGCGGTCACTCGGAATCCAAACTCATGTATTCGATGCGGCAGGCGTCCGCATTTCCTCGCTCCAAATTGGGATCGTTCTCGCCGCTGCCTTCCTGCTCTCGGCACTTGCCGCCTTCATCAGGTTCACGCGCTTTGGCAAGGCCATGCGCGCGACAGCGGACAACGAAGTCATGGCCGAGGTGCTCGGCATCCACACGCGTCGTGTCCGTCGATTGACGTTCGCGATTGGGTCGTTTCTCGGAGGCGTCGCGGGCATTCTCATGGCTCTCGAGTTCAACGCGGATCCGACGATGGGCGTCATGTTTGCCATCAAGGGCTTTTCGGCCATGGTCCTCGGCGGCGTCGCTTCGATGCCGGGAGCGGTCGTCGGCAGCCTGGCCCTGGCGTCCGTCGAGCAGGCCGCCGTGTGGTTTTGGGGATCAAGTTGGAGAAACGCGATCGCGTTTGTCCTCCTGTTCATCGTCCTGCTGTGTAAGCCAGCGCGAGGGTGGAAGGGGTTGGTTGTTAGGGGTTAGGTTTTAGGGATTAGGGTATGGATGCTTATTTGATTCATTTGGGGATTCTCGCGTGCATTTACGTCCTTATGACGCTTGCCTTCAACCTGTCGGTTGGGTATGCGGGGCTCTTGAATTTGGGACATGTTGGACTCGTCGCGGTCGGCGCCTACACCTCTGCGCTTACTGTGCGACATCTGGACTGGCCGGTGTGGCTCGGAATTGTCGCGGGATCGCTCCTGGCCATGACCGCCGGGGCATTCCTGGCCCTGCCTGCCAGGAAAATCAAGGGAGACTATTACGCGCTTTTGACGCTCGGGTTCATGTTCGTCATGAGCGCCGTTCTCATCAATTGGGATTCGGTGACGCGAGGAACGCTTGGGGTGCCGGGTATTCCGCGGCCGGGCGGATTTCAGACCAATGTGATGTTTTTGCTCCTTGTGGTGGCGATCACGATCGCCACTTACTTTGTTCTCGCTCGTATCGTTAACTCGCCTTTTGGGCGTGCACTCGAAGCCGTACGTGACGACGAGGAGGTGGCTATGGCGTTGGGCAAGCCCGTGTTTCGCCTGCGGCTCGTCGCCATGGCGGTTTCGGGACTGATCGCCGGGCTCGCGGGGGCACTCCTCGCCCATTTCGTCCAGTTCATTTCGCCGAATACGTTTTGGCTGGACCAGTTGGTGTGGGTCTTGGCGGGGATGGTCATTGGCGGCCTCGCTTCTATGCCCGGGGCAGTGGTCGGGTCCGTTCTTCTGTTTGCTATATCGGAGCCCCTGCGCTTTCTTCCGATCCCCTCAGAACTCGTCGGCCCCCTTCGGCTGATGATCTTCATGGCGATTCTGCTCGCGTTCGTCCTGTATCGCCCGAAAGGCCTCATGGGCAGGGCACAGCTGGAAGGATAGTCGTATGCCTCTGTTGGAAATCGACAATCTCGGAAAAGCTTTTGGAGGAGTCCAAGCCGTACGCACCTGCTCGTTTGGGGTGCAAACAGGAAGGATTACCGCTCTCATTGGTCCAAACGGAGCGGGAAAGACGACAGTGTTTCACCTCATCTCGGGTTTTTTTCCTGCGGACAGCGGGCGTATCCTGTTTGAGGGAAACGATCTGACGCGTCTTCCTGCTTGGAAACGCGGGCGGATGGGACTGTCCCGCACGTTTCAGCTCTCCCGCCTGTTTAAGAATCTGACGGTCGAAGAGAACCTGCTTCTGGCACTTCGGGAGGATGATCATCGATTTTGGTGTATGTTCTTTCGCGGGCGGCGAGGCGATGGTGCGGAACGGAAGGCGGTCGCCGACATGATGCTGTTCGTGGGCCTTGAAAAGGATCCGAAAACGCCCGTCACCGATCTTTCCTACGGCCAGCAGAAACTGTTCGACCTGACCCGCGTACTGCTGCATCCCCATCGTCTGCTCATGCTCGACGAGCCGATCGCGGGCGTGAATCCCGTGCTTCGCGACCGCTTCAAGGTCTTGCTGAAGCAACTAAAGGGGAAGGGAGAGACAATTTTGCTTATCGAGCACGACATGGACTTCGTACGGGCCGTGGCCGACGAGGTCATCGTTATGGACCAAGGAACCGTGCTCGCATCCGGAACCCCCGCAGTGGTTTTGAAGGACCCGCGCGTATTAGAAGCCTATCTTGGCCTGGACGTATGAGACCTTTGCTTTACCGAAAATTCATCCATTTTTCAGAGGTCTCACTCATATGATCATGATTCCCAAACAACCGGACGTACTTCGTCTGCCGGTCGGCCGGCTGTGGAACGGAAGCGTTTGTCCGGACAAGCGCTTGTCCGGCTTGGTTGAAGTCCAGCAGACGGAAGACACCATTCTCGTCCGTGCGCGGACGCCTGCCCTTCCAGCTCGGCGGATTCCGGACACCCCTGTCGGGAGCCGCGTCGACCGCCTATGGGAATACGACGTCATGGAAGTATTTTTCGTCGACGAGGACGGTCAGTATCTCGAAGTGGAGATCGGTCCCGGCGGACACTATTTGGTTCTCGGATTTGAGGGGCCGCGCTGTCTGGTGGCCGACTTTGTGGACCTGCCGTTTACGGTGCGGCACGAGGTTCGTCCGGACCGCTCCGCCGTGAACGAGCTTCTTATCCCCCGCGAGCTATTTCCGACCAGCCTGAGGGCCGTAAACGCCTTTCTGATCGCAGGGGGGCAGTATTTGGCTTATCATCCCGTTCCAGGTACACAACCCGATTTCCACCAGCCGGACACGTTTCCGTTTGCCCGTCTGGTGTGAACCCTATGGTTCTTGAAATTCATAATCTTGTCGCGGGCTACGGCGGGCTTGAGGTCCTGCACGGAACGAGCCTGCATGTGGATGAGGGCGAGATGGTCGCCCTGATCGGGCCAAATGGGGCAGGGAAGTCGACGGTGCTCAAATCCATCTTTGGCTTGGCCGATCGCGCGAGCGGTCAGATCCTGTTTCAAGGGAAAGACGTGACGCAACTCCCCACCCACGCCTTATTGGAGGAGGGGATGGGGTTCGTTCCCCAGGGTCGTCTGGTTTTTTCCTCGATGACAGTCGAGGAAAATTTGGAGATGGGCGGCTACCTCTTGAATCACACCGAAACCCGGCGTCAGAATTTGGACCACGTGTACGCGCGGTTTCCAGCGCTTGCGGACAAGCGACGGGAGCGTGCCGCACATCTTTCGGGCGGTCAGCAACAGCAACTCGCGATCGGTCGCGCGCTCATGATGAGCCCGCAGCTTCTGTTGTTGGATGAGCCGTCGCTTGGCCTATCGCCGAAACTTATGGCGGAGGTGTTCCAAAAACTCGACGAGATCCGTGCCGAAGGCACGGCCCTTCTCGTCGTCGAGCAAAACGTCCGGCTTGCGCTCGCCCACGCCAACCGCGGCTACCTACTCGCCGCAGGAACCGTATGTGTCTCAGGGAGTGCTAAAGAGCTCAGTCGCCCCGGTCTCATGCAGGAGGCGTATTTGAGGTGAGGGGGAAGAAAGGGTAGTTATCAGCCTTGAATGATTAGATCGGATGATGGGGGTCTGTGGGTTACAGAGATTTCGTATGTCAGAAAATGAAAAAGACGAATTTGCGCGTATTATCTGGAATTACCTTCGCATGGGTTATACTCCCAAGCGGTCCGACATCCTTTTTGTCCTCGGAAGCCATGACCTACGTGTTGCGGAATACGCGGCCAGCCTGTTTCAAGACGGCTTCGCCCCGTTCGTGGTCGTTTCGGGAGGAGTGGTTGAAAACATTGGGATTTACCAAACATCTTATAAAATGACGAGAGCATATGCTTTCGCCTATTTCGTATCACGGAATCGTATCGATTACAGCGTCAGCAGCGGATTCAAGGAATTTTCAGGTACGACCGTTGTTCCGTCTGCTGATGATGGAGGGGGAGACGTCGTTTCTTCCTTTTTTGCCGAAGCGGGGGTCACAAGATGCACGACAGTTCCCGGGGTGTTGGCGTAGCCGCCGCCGTTTCGTTCCGCTTCGGCCGTGAGGATCCAATCGCCGTCCTCGGGGAGGGTCCAGGAAACGGTAAGGAACGGGGAAGTTGGAGCTGAAATTGAGCCGACAAGGCTTCGGATGCCCCCTCCGATCTTTTCGGCATACACGCGGACCGACGCGTAATCGGACGGATATTCGATGGTCAGGACGACCGTAAACACACTTTGCGTGCGTTCGATAGTCTGACCGTTTTTAGGGTCCATGATCGAAAATTGGTCGAGCACTCCGTCACTTTCGAGACGAATGCCGACCGAGTCGGACCCCGCGTTGCCCGCGTCGTCGGATGCGACGGTCTTCAGGGTGTGGTAGCCACGGCCGATCGCGCTTGGGATCGTGGTCCAAAGCTCGAAGGGTTCAGAAGCATCGTTCCCAAGGTAGTAGCCGTCGAGGTAAAACTCGACCCGAGCGACACCCCGCGCGGCCGAGGCATTCACACTCACCTGCAGGTCGCGTGAGGAAAGTTCCGCGCCGTCGGACGGGTACTCGATCGAGACAGAGGGGAAGTTGGTGGGCACGTGCACATCGTCGTACTCCGTCGGCGGCGAGCCGGTTTCGAGCTTCACGCCTGTGCGCTCCTCCTCGCGGGCGATCCAGGCCCGCACCCCGGCTTCCCAGGCCGCGTAATGCGGGTCTTCCGCGGGATTCTCGGGAGGGCTGCCGAGGGGATCATCCCGACGCACGTAGTGGAGGATGTCGTGGTACTTGGCGTAGGTGCGCTCCTCCCGGTAGGCGGAAGGGGTATATTCGGTCGTGAGCTTGCCCGACGCTGTATCTACCGTGACCGTCTGTTTGGCTAGACGTCCGTCAAGAACCGCCTTGCCGCGCTGGGGAATTTCGGGTGGCGTAAATTGTTCGATTGGTTGCCCTTCAAGCGCCCGGCGCATGAACGCGTTCCAGATGGGGGCGGCCACGACCGACCCGTCCGCGCCAGCGGCCATGACGGTTCCGTCCGTGTTTCCCACCCAGACGCCCGCCACGAGCGACGGGGTGTATCCGACGATTTCGGCGTCTTTGAACTTCTGGGTGGTTCCCGTCTTTGCGGCGACGGGCCGCTCGCCGAGTTGGACCAGGCTGTTCATTCCAAAGACGTAGGCGCGCGCGGCGTTGTCGGAGAGCACGTTCGTGATCATGCGCGCGGCATTGGCATCCAGGGCCCGCGTCCCTTCGCTCGGCTTCCATTCCTCGAGCGCGTTGCCTTGGGCGTCCTCGACCCGGAGGATCGCGACGGGTTTCTGCAGCACGCCGTCGTTGGCGAAAGCCCCGTAGGCCCCCGCGTGCTCGAGGAGTTTGACTTCGCCCCCGCCAAGCACGACCGCGAGCCCAAAGCGCGAGCGGTCGGTAAACGTGGTGTATCCCAGGCGTTCGGCAAACTGGAGGACGTTCTCAACACCCACGAGATACATCATCTTGACGGCTGGGATGTTGAGCGATCCCTGCAAGGCCGTGCGGACCGTCAAAGGACCCCGCTCGTTACCGCTGTAGTTCGCCGGGGCATAGGGACCAGTTGAGGTTGGGAATTCCGTTTTTGAATCCCATAGAAGTGTGTTCGGAGTGTATCCCTTTAGAAATCCGACAGTATAAACGATCGGCTTGAAGCTCGAGCCCGGCTGGAGCGGACGGAGGGTTACATTGACCTGTCCTTGGATCGTATCGTCCCAGTAGTCCTTTGATCCCACCATGGAGAGAATCTGGCCTGTCTTTGGGTCAAGCGCCACCAGGCCGCCGTTGTTGAACTTGTAGCGCTCGCCCTTTTCCTCCACCACGCGCTTCACCTCTTCCTCCGCGATCTTCTGCTTGTCGAGGTCGAGGGTCGTGATCACCTTGAGGCCACCTTCCTCCACCTCGCGCTGGCTGTAACCATACTGCTCTTCCAAGAGCTGCTTCACGTAGAAGACGAAGTGCGGGGCCGTGATGTTGGTAAGTTTCGGCTCGATGGCGACCTCCTCGGCCTTAGTGGCTTCCACCTGATCTTTCACCACAAATCCTAATTCCGCCATACTCTCCAAGATCCAGTCCCGCCGCGCCTTCAGGATGTCGGGGTTGTTGAGGAGCGTGGTCGGTCGCTGGGGGAGCGCTGCGAGTGTCGCGGCTTCAGCGAGGGTCAGGTCCTTTACGTCTTTTTTGAAGTAACTCTGGGAGGCGGCCTGAATGCCATAGTTCGTCGATCCGTAGGGGATTTCGTTGAAGTAGATCTGGAGGATCTGGTCCTTCGAGTAGCGGCGTTCGATTTCAATCGAAAGGACCAGCTCCTTCAGCTTGCGGGTCAGGTTTTTTTCGCTCGAGAGAATGGCCTGCTTCACGAGCTGCTGGGTCAGGGTCGAGCCGCCGTAGCGGTTTCCCCGGAGGTTGTCGAACACGGCCCGCAGGATGCCTTTCACACTGAAGCCGTGGTGCTGGCAGAACCGGCGGTCCTCGGCCGCGATCGTGGCCTGGACGGCAAACAGGGGAATGCCGCCCGGGTCGGTCTCAAGGGCCTCGCCCTCCTCCTGGCAGAAGCCCTCGGCCAGCTTCACGAGCGTCCGGTTTTCGTCCCCGTGGATTTCGTAGAGGAGGTGCTGCCCCGTGCGGTCGTAAATCTTGGTGCTTTGGATGATCGTGCGTTCCGACAGGGAGTTCGGGTCGGGCAGGTCGCGGCTCACGTAGGCCGTAAACGCGAGTAGGGCGATTGATCCTCCAAGTCCGAGCGCCACAAGGACCAGGATGCCGTTTTTGACGGCGCCCTTCGGAAGCCTGGCAAGCAATGAGTGCCGGCGTAGATGCTTCCAGGAATGATGGCGCGAAGGAAGGGAGGGCATAGACAAGGAAGTCATCAATGAACGAATTTTAGGGAAAATAAGCTCGTTCGTCCAGCACAAGAGGTGTGGTCACTTCGCACAACTGCTTTTTTGTCCTTGATCAAATTTTGTGTTATTCGTTTTTGACAGAAATCGCGATTCGTGATACACTCCTCACAGCTTCTCAAGACAGAGAAGTTTTTGTTTTGAAGAAAATACGTATGGAGGACCTACGTATTTATGCCCAACATGATGCTACGCACCTGGAGGAAACACCCGCTCGAAGCGGGAACACTTCTCGTATTGGCGCTTCTCGCGGCCTACGTCTTCGTTCCGCGTCCCGCAAACGCGGTCCTCGACACGGGTTCCCGTCTGCCAAGCGGCCCGGAGCTTGAGCTCCGTATCGCCGCCATGCAGAACGAGACCCTTCCGTTTGGGACGCTGCCCCAGGCGGACAACGGCAAGGCCCGCCGCATCTTCTACAAGGTGCCGACCACCGCCTACAACAGCCTGCCTGGGCAGACGGACGACACACCCTTCATTACTGCCTCCGGCACCCATACCCGCCACGGAGTCGTGGCCACCAATTTTCTCCGGATCGGCACCAAGGTCGCCTTTCCCGACCTCTACCCCGGCGAAGTCTTCTTGGTCGAGGATCGCATGAACCCGCGCTACCACAAGCGCGTCGACATCTGGATGGAAGAGCTCGCCGACGCCCGGAACTTCGGGATTAAGTACGTCACGCTCGAGGTACTGGAATGAATTGAATCAAAAGAAGGGCATCAATTGCCCTTCTTTTGATGATGGCAGTCAACCTACGGCGCCAATACCTTGATTCCATCGAACTTCTCGAAGTGACGACGATTGAAGGTGTAGATCTCTGAGACGCCGTGAACAAGCATGGTAGCCGCGATCTGAAGGTCGAAGATATTGGCACCTTGAGGTGCATGATGTCGTGCAAGCTTCATCCAGGCCACGACCGTCTCGCCAGTGATCGGCAGGAGGGTCACCCTCTGGAGAGCCAAGAGCGCCTCAACAGCGCCAAGGGCCTTCTCGGAGCTCTGTACCTCCGACACTCGCTTGGGGTTTGTAACGATCGCGTAGAACTCGGAGAGGATCTGGGAAGACAGACAGAAAGTCAGGGATTCGTCTGTTTGAACCCGGTCTAGGAGCGCGCGGGAAGCTGTGTGAAATGGAGAATCGCTGTAAAGGGCGTAGACGAGGACGTTTGTATCCACGAACGCCTGCTTAGCGATCTGCATAGATCTCGTCGCGGGAAAGCGTGCCGATCACTGTTCCTTTCCAACAGGGGATCGAAACCGGTGGGTGCGCATGTTTGTTTTCCTCTGGCAGTTCAAGGCTGACCTCGATCACCCGGCCATGGGGAATGGTAACAGGTTCAAGGAGCTCCAAGCGGCCGTCCTCGCGTTGCACGGCCCGGATGCTTCTTTTTGGCATGATGCGTCTCCGAATGCCTGTCATGATCGCTTTGGTCCCATACATACACTATTACTGTACGCGTCAGAATCTCTCGGGTCAAACGGAACACAAAAACACCCGAATAGGTGCTTTTTGATATGGAGGCCACGGCCGGGATTGAACCGGCTCATCGAGGTTTTGCAGACCCCTGCGTTCCCACTTCGCCACGTGGCCGAACGCAGGAAAACCTATCATCTAGGACAGAAATGATCAACTCAGATCCGTTTTCCGCTCCGCCAGGCCATGTTGAAGAGGGTACGGTAGGTTTCGGCGATCGAGGCTGATTCAACGGTCGTTACAAATACCTGCTCCTTCACCGAAAAGATGGCTAAACGATTGCCATAGAGCATGTTGTCCGTCTGAAAGAAGCGTCCTTCGTCTCGAATGAGCCGGATGTCGTGGTTCGGATTCAGCTTGGCCGAGGCTCGGTAGTATTTCCGCGTTTCGTGGTCGTCGTTGCCGATTTCCCGCACAGAAGCCTGAACCTTGCCAATCGAACGGTAAAAGAAATCTGTGACCTGGGTTTCGAAATGCTCAAGCGCGTCCTTGAGCGCCCCAAAGATGAGCAATTTTTCGCCCGGGTGGTTGGCCAGGTAGGTAAAGATGTCGGTATAGACGTTTCGGACGCCGGGAATCCCCTCATGGATCTTGATCGTGGGCTTTTCCGGATCCAGGTTGTGGATGGCCTTCAGGGAAGGGAGGATGGCGAGTGCTGTCTCCTGCTTCATTTTGAGCCGGGAGACGATGGCTTCCGGGTCTTCGGCCTTGAACAGAATCTTTCGTTCCTTTTGCACCCGGCTTACGAGTCCCATCACTTCCAGCTCGTCGAGAATGAGGTAGACGGTAGGCCGCTTCAGGTTGGCAAACTTGGAGAGGCGAAGCACGGTTTCCATTCCAAGCTGAAGACAGGCCAAGTAGACCTCTGATTGTTTAGAGGACAAGCCGATTTCTAAGAGAGATTGACGAAGATCCATAGGTCCAATACTGTACCTTCTTTTTCCATTTTGTCAATTTTTTTGACGACTATTTTTGATTTAAGTTGCAAATCTAAAGGCAATATTTTATTTGAAATTGTATTCCTTTTGTATTTATTGACAATAGAAACTCGTTTGTTCAAAGTCAGTCAACCACGGGATGCGTGGTCGCATCTGTTCTTTAGATCTTTAGACAAAAAGGAGTTCACAAATGGGTACGATGGCGCTTCAGATTGCGGGAGTGGAAGTCTCCATTGAGGAGATTGGTATAGCATTGGCCGAGCTTAAACCCGAAGAATTTATCTCGGCAGTACGGAACATCTTGAATAGTGGTGGAGGAGACCAGCTTCAGCTCCTCATTCAGGGTCTGGAAATTCAAATGACCCCTTCTGCGTTCACTCCTGAGAATTCAAACCTCATAGTTTTGGAACAGGTGGCGCAGGAGTATCCACTGACTCGCTGGCTGAAGGGTATGGGAATCGCCACGACAACTGCCAAGAGATTCCATATCTGCCGGTGGTGGGAAACGTTTATGCTTATGGCGTCTGAACACGGGTACGTCCCGTTTGGGCAGATTGACCAGATAAGCCGGAGTACGAACCTGTGGAAAGCCACTGGTCCGCTTGCGGGGAAGATGCAGAAGAATCCCGCCGCTTATCGATTTCTCCCCGCTTTGCTGATCAATCATCCACAGGAAGTGACCCGTGTTCTGGGAGAGTTGATGGAGGCCGAGCCGTTTGTGGAAGTGTTGACTGGAGAAAGGTTCGAGGACCTTCGTACTAGCTCGACCTTCCTCGGGGCCTTCTCTATCGTTGAGGACGAGAACGGGGTAGTGAGCAGAACCGTGGCAAACGCCATTTTTAGCATGGCCATGGTTTTGCAGCGCTAGCGTCCGCTATCTATATCTCAAGGCGGGGTACTCGCTGTACCTCGCCTATTTTTAATCAAGGCAGCATCCGACCTGGGTTACAAAAAAACGCGGAAGTGCCCAAGCTCCGCGTTTTTTTGATCTGCCAGGTTTACATGTTCTCCTGCACTTCGGCCACGATGTCGATGAGGTCGTGGTGCATGAGATTCTTTGGGACGAAGACGTCGGCGCGCTTTAGGAGGTCGATGTGGAGGGACTCCTTGAGCTCGTTCTCGAGGTCCTCGGGGACCGTGAAAGCCAGCTTTTCGAACTCCTGCTTGTGGAGGCGCTGCATGAGTTCCTTGTTGAGGGCGGGGTAGAGGTGGTCACCGGTCACGTGGTGGTCCTTGCCGGACTTCATGACCTCGCGGCCCGGGGCGACGTCGTCGGCTGCGACGTCCACTATGCCGGCCACGTTCACGTTCTGCTCGAAGGCGAGGAATAGCTTGGCGTGCTGGCTGTCGGTGACGACGATAAGGGTCGGCTGGCCGAAGGGTTGGAATTGCGACGGGAGCTGCATAGCGGAAGAAATAGGATTTTTTACTCGTGTATGGGGCTCCGCCCCAAGATCCCCGCTCCATTTTCTTTGCTCTGCCAAAGAAAATGGAGGAAAAGAAAGGCATTTCACTCCACATGCCGCGCTGCGGAACGTCGCTTGCCCGCCGGCGTCCTCGGATCGTTCGCTCGAAGGACTTGACGGGCTGCGCTCGGACCGTCCTCGCGCGGCGATACGAGAAGGTGGAGTCGGGTTAAATTGAACGGAACGTCCTTTCTTCTCTAAGTATATATTTCCCTGGAAATGCCGTCTAGAAATCGATATAATGAACCGTGCTATGCAAAAATATCCTCTTGAGCGGCTGGCGGCGACTTCGATCCGTGAAATCGTGTTTGGGCTTGAGGACAGCTTGGTCTCGACGCTCGGGGCCGTGACGGGGATCGCGGCCGGGACGCACGATCCGCGTATCGTCATCCTTTCTGGGCTCGTGCTTGTCGCGGTCGAGGCGACATCGATGTCTGCGGGAAGCTACCTGTCTTCGGAATCGGCAGCAGAAGTCGAGGCAGTGGCAACGCATCGTTCTTCGCGGTTGACGCTCCGCCGGGAGGCACCTTTACGCAGCGCTTTTGTTATGGCCGTATTTTACATGGCGGGAGGTGCCCTGCCTCTGTTGCCGTACGTCCTCCTTCCTCTTCCGAGCGCCTTTTTGCCTTCTGTTCTGCTTACTGTCACGGCCTTGTTCGCGCTCGGTTGGTGGATCGGTCGGCTGACGAAGCGGAATCCCTGGAAGCGGGCGTGCGAGATGGTCGTCGTATCCCTCACAGCTGCGGTCATTGGCTACCTTATCGGCCGCTTCGCCTCGTCCGTCCTGCATGTTGACGTCCAGGCGTGAGGGGGTATCGTGAGGGTGAACCCCTAATTCCCTACAGATATGGAATCCGCCCTTGAAGTCCCGTACGAAGCCTGGATGGACGCCTGTTCCGTCTGTTTTGCGCCCTTGGCCGCGCTTCCTGCCGTGTTCGTCGAGGAGGTCGGGGGAGAGCGCTACGCGTTTTGTTCGGAAACGTGCCGGAACGAATTCCTCCAGGCGCCGGATACGTATCTGAAACCGGCGGCCGACGAGGCCGAGGGGGCGGAATGAGGATTCGTCGGCAACCCCCTGAAGTCCCCCTTGGATAAGGGGGACACGCGTTTCGGACCTGATTCCCCTCCTTACCAAGGAGGGGTTAGGGGAGGTTGCCGGAGTTAGAGCCCCTTGCGGGTTCTTTTTTCGTCTGCTAAATTCCCGGTACAAAACCAGGAATATGTCTCGCTTGTTTGAAGTCAGCACCCGCCTCCATTACGGCATGGTCTTCATGGCAGAATTGGCGGCCTCGCATGGGACGCCGGAGCCCGTGTCCTTGCAGAAGCTGTGCCGGGAGAGCGGATTCATGTCCGAGGCCTATCTGGAAGAGGTGGCCGCGGCATTTCGGGCTGTCGGGCTCATTCAAGGAGTCCGGGGGCGCCATGGAGGATATCGCTTGGCCAAGGATCCCCAGGATATTTCGGTGGAAAACATCGTCACCGCGCTCGAAGGGCCCGTGACCCTGGTTTCCTGCCAAAACGGCTCGCCGGACGCCTGTCCGATGGAACGCCGCTGCGCTTCCAAGGACCTCTGGCAGCATGTCCGGAGCGGGCTGTCGGCGACGTTGCGCGGGATGACCCTCCGAGACGTCGTGTCTGCCAAGTAAGCGCTATGCATCGCCACGTCTACCTTGATCACGCCGCCACGACCCCGCTCGATTCGCGCGTGCGCGAGGCCATGCGTCCGTACGAGGAAGAAGCCTTTGGCAACCCTTCCAGTTTTCATACGGCCGGCAAGCGGGCCAAGGACGCAATCGACGGGGCACGGAAGCGCATTGCGGACCTGCTCTCCGCCCGTCCGGACGAGATCCTGTTCACCTCTGGCGGAACCGAGTCGGACAACTTGGCGATCCTTGGGTTCGCCCGCGCCCATCGGGAGCACGGCAAGCATCTCATTACTACGACGTTCGAGCACCAGGCCGTGTTGGAAGCCATGACGCATCTGGAAAAGTCCGGCAAAGCCGGATCCGGCTCCGCCGGAAAAGAGGGGTTCGAAGTGACGCGCGTCTCCGTGGATGCGCAGGGACTGGTGGATCCCGAGGAAGTCAGACGGGCCTTGCGTTCGGACACGATCCTCGTCTCCGTCATGGCTGCGAACAACGAGATTGGCACGCTCCAGCCGATCGCCGAGATTGGCAACTTGATCCGCAAAGAGCGGGGAACGCGCGCCTATCCCGTGTTCCATACGGATGCCTGCCAGGCCGCGGGCGCCATCAACCTGAACGTCGAGAAGCTCCACGTCGACCTGCTCACGTTCAATGGGCCGAAGATCTACGGTCCGAAAGGCATTGGTGCCCTGTATGTGAAGCGTGGCCTGAAGCTGCAGCCGCTCCAGTTCGGCGGGGCCCAGGAGCGCGGCATCCGACCAGGTACGGAAAACGTCGCCGGCATCATCGGCCTTGCCGCCGCCTTCGAGATCGCCCAGGCAGAACGCGAGGCCGAGTCCGCGCGTCTCCTCCCGCTCCGCGACCGTCTGATCGCGGGGATTCTGAAGCATATCCCGAAGACCCGCCTGAACGGCCATCCGACCAAACGTCTTCCAAACAATGTGAACATCTCGTTTATGGACCTCGAAGGGGAAGCCCTGCTCCTCTACCTCGACGCCAAGGGCGTGTACGCGTCGACGGGATCCGCGTGCACGAGCGCTTCGCTCGACCCGAGCCACGTCATCCTGGCGCTCGGCATGCCCTACGAGGTGGCCCACGGGTCGATGCGCTTCACGCTCGGGCACGCGACGACTGAGGAGGATATCGACTATGTACTGGAGGTCCTGCCGCCGTTAGTGGAAAAATTGCGAAGTATCAGTCCGGTTCGCGTAGATGAAAAATATTTCGCATAATTGTTTGTCATCCCGAGCCCGGCGAGGGATCTAATCGTGTAGATCCTTCCCGAGGCGGTCAGGATGACAACGCATGTCGTATGTCTTACGTACAACCCTCAACGCCCGGAACGAAAGGCGACGTCACTACGAAGAACGGAACTCAGTCCTGGTTTTATACCGACACGGTCAAGGATCATTTTTTCAACCCGCGTAACTTCATGCATGAGGACGCGAATTCCGACGACTATAACGCGGTCGGAAAAGTCGGTTCGCCTGCCTGCGGGGACGAGCTCCGGGTCTGGATGAAGGTAGGGCCAGAGACCGAGAAGATCCTCGACTTCCGCTGGAAGACCTTCGGCTGCGGGAGTGCCATCGCCTCGACCTCCATGTGTTCGGTCATGGTGACCGAAAACGGCGGCATGACGCTGACCGAGGCGCGCGGGCTCAAGCCCCAGGACATCATGGAGCGCCTGGGCGGGCTCCCCTCGCGGAAGTTCCACTGCTCGGTGCTCTGCGACAAGGCGCTCCGGGATGCCATCAACGACTACTACCGCCGCGCGGGACAGTTCGACAAGATGATCGTCGAGGCGACGCGCGTCATTGACCCCGTTTCAAAGGTGACCGACCACGATATCGAGGAGGCGGTGCTCGAGGGAGCGACAACCGTCGAGGCTGTGCAGGCCAAGACGAAGGTCGGCGTCGGCAACCCGAGCGTGCTGCCCGCCGTCGAGGAACTCATCCGGTTTTATCGGGAGAAGTATTTTGGAGCGGAATCCAAGTGATTCTTTCGCCTCCCTCTCCCGCTTTATTGATTCCTATCCGTCTTTCTGATACTCTAATGCCCGTTATGACATCCAAAGAACTCATCGAGGAAACCCTGGCGCCGCTCCGTCCAATTTTGGCCGAGGCGGGAAAGGCGTTGGAAATCGTTTCGTGCGAGCCACCGCGGGTCGTTGTGAAGCTTTCGGGTTTCTGCGGCGGGTGTGAGTGCAGCGGTTCCTACCGCGAGGGGCTCATGGACCTCGTGTTTGAGAAGTGCCCGGACATCGAGGAAATCGAGTTTGTGGAGGAGGACGCCCACGCGGCCTGACCTTATGGCGACATACCGCATCAAGGTGGATCCGGACCTCTGCATCGGCGCGGCCTCGTGCGTCACGATTGACCCGGCCACATTCCAGCTGAATGACGAGAACAAGGCCTACGTGCTCGACCACGGAACCGAGCCTGGGGAGCGGACCTACGAGCGCGATGTCGAGATGACCGACGCGGAAAAGGACAACATGATTCTCGCCGCGCAGTCGTGCCCCACGCTCGCGATCTTCGTCTACGACGAAGCGGGAACACAGCTGTTTCCGGAGTTATAAAATCAACTCCACTTTCCTGACCGCCTCGGGAAGGATCTTACGGTGTGTGCCAAGATACGAGTGTTGGAACAAGGTGTAAGGTCCTTCCCCCGCCTGCGGCGGGGTCAGGAAGGTGGTGTTTTGAAAACAATGACGGTGTCGTATGCGTTTTGTCATCATCGGCGGTGGCATCGCGGGGACGACGTGCGCCGAGGAGCTCCGCAAGCTCCAGCCGGAGGCCGAGATCGTCCTTGTGAGCGAGGAGGCGCATCCGCTGTATTCGCGCGTCCTCTTGCCGCATTATTTGAAAGGCAAAGTGCCCCGGGAGCGGGTATTTTTGAAGTCCGAGGAATGGTACGGCAAGCAGGGGATCGAGTGGATTTCCGACATGTGTGTCGTGAAGCTTGATTCCAAGAACGCCTTCGTGGAGCTGTCTGACGGGCGCGAGTTGCCCTATGACAAGGTTTTGATCGCGACCGGAGGCGATCTTCAGACGCTGTCCGAAGACTTGCGCGGCGTATCGTACCTTCGCACGCTTGACGATGCTGACCACCTGCTTCAGATGATCCGCGAAAAGGAGCGGCCGCTGGCGGGAGCAGTCTACGGCGGCGGATTTATCGCCTGCGAATATATCAATTTGTTCGTCCAAGAAGGGATCCAAACGACCGCCGTCTTTCGTGGCCCGCGCTTCTGGCCGCGCGTGCTCGACGCCGAGAGCGGAACCCTTCTGAACGCGCGCCTGGCGGCCATGGGGGTGACGGTCATGCCGGAGACGACGATCGAGAGGCTGCTCGGCGAAAAGGAGCTGGAAGGATTCGCGACCCACCGGGGGACGGTCGCCTGCGGGATCCTCGGCATCGGCCTCGGCATCGCCTCCGAGCTCGCGTGGGTGCGCGAGGCGGGGATCGAGGTCGGGAAGGGGGTCCTCGCGAACGAGTACCTCGAGACGAACGCCCCGAACGTCTACGCGGCGGGCGACGGCGCCGAGTTCTTCGACACGGTCGTGGGGCATGAGCGCCTCGTCGGAACCTGGATGAACGCCCTCTCGCAGGGCAGGACTGTCGCGAAGACGATGGCGGGCGAGCGAACCGCGTTCCGCCTGGTTTCCTCCTACGCGACGAATCTTCTCGGCCTCGAGATCATCTTCGTCGGCGAGCCCGACCGCTCGCACGCCGACGAAGTCCTCGTACGCGGCAGCGCCGCGGACGGAGGTGTAACGCAGCTGTTCCTCAAACAGAACCGCGTTGTGGGAGCGACGATCATCGGCCGAAACGCCGACCGTATGCCGATCACGAAACTGATCGATGGGCAGGTGGACGTAGAGGGGATGAAGAAGGATTTAGAAAATCCTGCTGTGATCTTATAAACCTCACCCCACCCACATATCCACTGCTTGACATCACAGATATTTTTTGTTTAAATAACAATAAGCGGCTGAAGTCCTTCCGGGCTTTAACGTCGTTGTCACAAAAAGATTCCTCCCCCACATCAGGCGAGGGATTTTTTTGTTCATCCCGGGTCGGACCTGGGGCAACATTGCCCTTGGGCCCATGGAAGTAATTGGCAACTTCAGTCGCGTTGACAACGACGGTTGCGAGTTCGAACCTCGCTGGGTCCACCATGGCTCGGGACCACCCACCCCGCCCTACATAAAGGGCGGGGTTTGGTTTCAGATTTATTCCCATTTTCAAACTCATCATGATTGACAATGGTCCTTTTTGGGCCTAGTGTGAGGGTAATGTAAGAGAGGTCGTCCTCCTGAATTTCAATACAGTAAGCAGTATTGTATGGATTCCATGGTTCACATTCCTAAAACGGAATATCAGCGCCTTAAGCGCGTCGTGAAGCGGTACCAACTCCTGCGGGGCATTTTCGCCGCGGACGCATTTGAAGAACCGCCCGTGAAAAACCGAAATGCTGTTCTGAAGCAGGTGCGTGCGACGGGCAAATATAACGAGGCATTTCTCAAGAGTTTGGAAGAAGGCATGAAGGAGTCCCGTCTGTTTTCCTAGCTTAAGCGCATGGAAATTTTTTCGCTTTCGAAACGCCTGCGCGCATTTCTTCGGGCGCATCGGTTAGAACAAGCGTTCCAGAAGCAAACGGCGCTTTTTTGCGAGAATCCCTGGCACCCGAGCCTCCACACGGAATTGCTTGAACCAAAGCGTCTGCGCATCTACAGCTTCCGTCTCACACGCTCCTATCGGGCGATTTTTGTTTATCACGGTTCCGATAGGATCGAAATTATCGACGTGAACAACCATTACCAATGAGCCAAGGAGATGTCTCCAGACCATATTCGTGTATTCGTACGGATTCGCAATTCGCTTCCCAGCAGTTCCCACGTAATTGAAAACGCCCGGACAATCATTCGCTCTGAATTGAGCAAACGATCGCCGGGCGCGAGAGGGTCGGGAGTCTACAGACACCGCGGGTCGGTGCATGGGCCGGCGGTGACCGTCCCGCTACCCCGGTGGTCAATGACCACCTTCACGTTCACGTCGATAGGTTTGCTAGGCCCTTCGACGCGGAGCGTGACGGGTACGGGGGTCGCCGGAGGCGGGGGAGGCGGTTCCTCCTTTTTTTTCTCATCCTTCGGCGGCATCAGCTTCTGCATTTCGGCGGCCATTTCAGCCGCCGTGGGTCCCGGAGCCGGCGCCTTCAGCGACGACTTCACGGCCCAGATGCACCCGACGATGATCGCCAGACCCATGAGGCCTGCGACCACTGCCATCCAGAACGGGCTGCTCCTGTACCAGGGAATGGTCGGCGGAGGCGGCGGAGCGGGCGGAGGAGCCAGCGGTGCCGGAGCGACAGGCGTTACCGGTGCCGGTGGTGTGGGGTGTGTCTGCGTCGCAGTCCCCTGGCCGTTGTGTCCGATGATCAGGGTCCCGTTGAGGTCCCCGGTAATCGTGATGTTGCCAGCCAGCGGGCCAGCCGTAGGGGTGATCGCGGCGTTCGTCCCTCCGCCACCGGGAGGAGGCGGAGCAGGGTTTGGATCCACATACGTGAACCCGTCCACGACGCTGATATTCCCCGTGGGATGACACAGACGCACGTTTACGGGGCCCGCCGTATGAGCGGGCACATCGCAGGTAATCGTCGTGGGGCTAACCACGACGAAGTTGGTGGCCGAAACACCGTCGAGTTCGACACCCGTAGCTCCGGTGAACATGGTACCCGTGAGCGTGATGTGGTCGCCGGTCCATCCCGTGTTGGGATTGACCGTCGTGATGGCTACTGCCGTTGGGGGAGGAGCTGGAGCTGCCGCGGCCACATTGATCGTGATTCGCGCCAGATCCGTCCCGCCTTCCGAGACCACGACCTCGCACGCCCCGGCAATCCTCGGCGTTGCGGTGTTGCTCACGACGATCTGGGGATACGTTCCCACAGCCGGACGAGCCACTTGGACGGGAGCGGTCGTGGTGGTCATGGCCTGGGCCAGATCGGCGGCACCGACAGGCTCCACCCTCCACTGAATGTCATTGCCTGCAATCGCGTCACCGCTTGTCAGGAAGAATTCGAGAGGAAGCGCCGTTCCGATGGTGCCGGCGAGAGGACCGTTTGGACGAAAAAAACGGGACATGGATGCCTCCGGTATCGGTTGTGAAAGGGTGTTCACTCTGCTTTAAAAGCCAGAGTGGCCTGTTTGTTTCAAAAATCAGAACGAGAGTACAAATTCAGACATTAAAGAATACCAGATTTTGAGAAAAGAGTCAATATTTGTCAGATTGTGTTGACGTAATTTAAAAAATATGGTATAAAGT
>JACQWJ010000021.1 GCA_016209325.1 Candidatus Uhrbacteria bacterium | reverse complement strand
GTGCTCCAAGAGTTGAGGTTTGAAGGGAGGTAGGTCGTAGCCGACGCATGCGCCAAAACGCCTGGCACCGTGCTAAAAATCACAAAAATGGCAAGGAAAGCAGAGTTGAAAAGTCGTGTTGAGACTGTCATATGCCCTAAACCTAGTGAAAAAATGGGATTTTGTCAAGGCTTGGGAAGTTCATTGGACAGAAGCGATCCGATACGTGGTCTTACTTGAGGCGCTGGAAATCTCGACTTCCTCCCCAGGACTGCGGCCCATAAGTTTTGCGCCCAATGGCGACTTGAAGGAAAGTTTACCTTTCACCGGATCCGCCTCCTGTGGACCGACAATCTGAAACGTCTTCTCTTCCCCACCTGTGGCAAGCACAACCGTCGATCCCATCTGCACCACCGATCCTGCGGCCGGTGTTTCAATCCTGATCACCACCTTTAGTTTTTCCTTGATCGTCGTCGCCTGATCGTGGAGCCGACGCATACGACCCTTGGCTTCTTGGTACTCGGCATTCTCAGAAAAATCGCCGAACTCGCCTGTACGACGGACGTCGGCAATCGCTTGAGGCAATTCCTCTTCTTCAATCCTCTTAAGCCGATGCTTCATCTTTTCAATTGCCTCACTGGTCAGATACAGAGGCTCATCTTCTTGAAGGGCTTGTTTCATCTTCTGTTTTGGTCGAAATGGTAGCTGCATACAAGTGCTAGTATACCATCCAAAAACAAAACCGAGTCCTAAGACCCGGTTTTGCTATTTTTACCACTCGCCTCCGTCGTCGTCTCCGTCACCCATGTCCATCTCCATGTCCATGTCGGCGGCGTCGTCTTCGTCATCATCGTCGTCCGCGTCGGTGTCTTTCTCTTCATCGTCATCGCCGAAGTCATCGTCCGAGACGAAACTGTATTGATACAGCATAACTTTGTGGCCCGAGCCAAAGCTCGGTGGCCTCAAGGATTTATGAATTAGTACCTAAAGGCTTAGGTGGGTCTATAATACCTGCCTGAGAACGACAGCTCAAGAGGCTGTCAAGGCCTCGTAGACCTGCTTCTGACTTGCCCACTCCATCACCCCCTCTTCCTGAAGCGTTTGCATCTCTTGAAAGAAGTATTCCATATCCGGATCATCGTAATATTGGGTGGCAATATAGACCTGAAGTTTCATCAATCGACTCGTATCCCGTGACTCGACGACCGAACGGATACGATCAACTAACACATCAACATCCTCACGCGTGAACTCACAGGGTCCATCACAATCTCCTTCCCAACCCTCCTCCCCATCAAGCTCGGCAATGGATTGAATCGCTCCGATGTCTCCCGCACTGACGACGAGTTCCCCATCAGGATCCTCCACAAATCCCACTTCGGAAATGACAAACGGATAGAATCGCTTTTCTTCCTCAACAGGCACAGCGTAGTGATAATACTCTTGTGTAATGGTTCGATCGATCCATCCGTCAGGCCGTTCAGAAATCGGGAGAGCGAGATAGTGGAAACCAACAATCCCATCGAGATACTTGAATCCAGCGCCAATCGCACCAACATACCAATCACTTGGTCCTCCACCTCCGGCGCAGCCGAGGTTTTCACTCGGATCAACCAGCGCATCGACCGCGGCTTTGCGCAACGCAAACTCCTGGATCATTTCCTCGGTGGTGAATTCCGTCTTTGGATCGATGTCACAATGCGTCCCCACTCCTTGTCCGCGATCAAGAGCCTCCTGCAAGAGGTTGTCATCCCACTTGATCATCGCTTCGGCCATCGGAATTTCAGACTCGATCGTAATCACGGCATCGTAGTCTTCGGCAAGATCATAAGCCATACGCAGAAGCGATGCCTGTCTATCGAAAAATGGTCTCGCCTCGAGTGCCTGTGTCCATCCACCTTCCAAATGCGTCATTGTCGCAAAGTACACCGGAGCCGGCTCTGATTCTTCTTCCTCAACGACGGCCTCAATGACCGGTTCGGCCACGCTTGCTGAGGACTCTTTGTCTCGCATCTCAATGAATGCGGCGATCGCCAGAAGGACGACGACAACGGCAATGATCGCGAAGAGGGCCGTCATGACGGGTGCCTGTTTTGATGTTTGTGTCATATGGTAAGATTTTAGCCGATATGATCGAAGTAGAAAAGAAATTTAAACTCACACCCGAGCAAGAAGTGCGACTCCTTGAAGGTGCTACGTTCCTCAAGGCTGTCACCAACGAGGATATCTATTTTGATACGAAGGATTTTTCGTTGACGAAACAGGATCACTGGCTACGCAAGCGTTCAGGCCGATTTGAGCTCAAGCGTCGAGTCCATGAGCTCGGACATAAACTTGGTGGAACAGCGTATGACGAAATTGAGGATGAAGCTGGGATTCGCACATTTTTAAAACTCCCTGTAGTGGACTCACTGGAAGCTGACCTCACGAACACTGGATACAAACCGTTCGCGAAAATTGTGAAGGAACGAAAATCATATGAGAGAGAAGGATTCCATATCGATTTAGATGTCTGTGATTTTGGATATGAGCTCGCGGAAATCGAATTACTGCTCGAAGATGAGAATCAAAGGCAGGAAGCTCTTAAACGAATCGAGGACTTTGCTAAGCGCATGGGACTCGACCAGACGCCGGTGCGAGGAAAGATCATCGAATACCTCTACCGATTTGCTCCTGAACATTATCAGGCACTTCTGGACGCAGGCGTCATATGAGCCCTGCCGGAAAACTGCTCGAGTGGTATCGACGCCATGGCCGCGATCTTCCGTGGCGCAGCACGCGAGATCCATACCGAATCCTCGTGAGCGAGATTATGCTCCAGCAGACGCAGGTCGACCGAGTGAAGGAGTACTATCGCGCATGGCTGAAACAATTTCCCACGTGGAAGAAACTCGCGGGAGCAAGTAACGCCGACGTGATCCACGCCTGGGCAGGACTTGGATACAACCGCCGGGCACTCATGCTGCGAGACGTGGCGCGCTCTGTGGTCGAGCACGGCGTCCCAAAAACGGAGCAAACCTGGCTCGCGATCAAGGGCATTGGTCCATACACGGCCGCGGCAGTAAGTGCATTCGCCCAACAAAAAAGAACTCTCCCGATCGACACAAACATCCGTCGAATCCTGGGTCGACTCTTGTTGGGTAAGCCATTCACCGAGCTTAAAGATGATGAGACGATCCGATCGAAGGCTGACGACTTCCTCCCTCGTCGTGGCGCCTACTATGATGTGCCTCAGGCGATCTTTGACCTGGCGACCTCGATTTGTACCAAGAATCCAGACTGTGCGTCCTGTCCCTTGCGCCAAGACTGCAAAGCCGCCAAACTGTTTCTATCCGGTCGAGTCAAAATCCCAAAACGTTCTGTCCCCGTCGCTCGCGAACGCAAACATCGCAACAAACCTTTCCCCGACCGCATCTACCGCGGCCGAATCCTCAAGTTTGTCCGCGAGCGGGGTCAAGTCTCCAGTCTACGGTTGGGCCAAATGATCGATCCAGACTTCGACAAACACCTTGACCAAGAATGGCTCGAGGCGATGATTAACCGACTCGTAGTCGATGGACTCCTCGCTCGCACACCAAAAAAGGTAATACTCCCAAAAGGGTGACAAAAATTCGTACCTACGAAAAAATGTCGTCCAACTCTACTATGAAATACTTTATTGCCTCGCGCTGGAGGAACCGAGAAATCCTTGATCCGCTTGTTGCGCGGATTCGTGCGGCCGGACATGACGTCTACTACTTCGTCGAAAAGACGGTCACCAAACATGCTCGCGACTTGAACCCTGAGGACTACATGCGTGAGTATGAGTCAATCAAGAACTGGCGCGAGGATCCTTATTGCAGAGAAATCTACGAACAGGATCTCGCCGGTCTCAAACAGAGCGATACCTTGCTCCTCGTCCTTCCGGCTGGAAAATCGGCACACATGGAGGCAGGCATCGCGCATGGCATGGGCAAGCCGACGATTCTGGTGGGATCCGTCGAGGAAACAGAAAGTCTCTACCTGGCATTCAACGAGTGGTACCCAAGCATAGACGAATTTATTGCCTCGCTATGACCCTCTTTGCTCAAACCATCTACAACATTGTTCGTCGCATCCCCAAAGGCCAGACGATGACATACAAGGAAGTCGCTCGCGCGGCAGGACGACCAAAAGCGTATAGGGCTGTCGGCAACATCTTGAATAAGAACTACGACCCGAATATCCTCTGCCATCGTGTGATCCGATCGGATGGATCGATGGGAGGATACAATCGTGGGGCATCAACGAAGGCGAAAAGGCTCAAAGAGGAAAAAGTCCATAATCCGACCTGACCCCAAAACGAGATCCCTCGACTCGGCCGCCAGACGGCCTCGCTCGGGATGACAAAAAGCTCCACGTGTGAATCACACATGGAGCTTTTTATCACTCCACAGTCCTATATTTGGCTCGCGAAAGTCGGGTACTGAGCGACTGCTCAATACGCCTTTTCCACGAGCGCCCAGCTTGCGCCGGAAAATTCGTGGAAAATTTGCTGCACCTTTTCAGGTTTACCGCGGGGCTCTCGCGTGACCACCGAAGCGATCACGGTTCTAAGCCCTAGACCAAATGTTTGCCCAAATTAGTTCTGTGGAGCATCTAGACTATAGCACATTTTTATTGCATTCGCACGTAACGTTGCATTGAAAGCGGAACATAGTTCACTCGCTTCGTTTCCTCGGTTTCAAAGTCAGCCAAAGCTACGGTAGGCTCGAAAGGATCAGAAAGAAAGTCTTCTACATGAATTGGTTCCACTTGAGTTTGAGAGACCGATGCCTGCACCACGGAAGATTTGGAGGAAATCGTCTGCGGTCCAACCTCTGGCTCCATCGAAACATGCGCCGCCATAAGCGCAAATACTCCTACCATCATTCCGCCGGCAAAAAGCGGCGCGGTATACGTCATCATGCGATCCCATCGGCTCACGCGCGGGGCAAAAAAACGCGAGCACATGAGACTGCGTCGTAACTCGTAACGATGCTCTACGTCGCCAGGGTGTTCTTGGGAACCCACGACTTCGAGGAGTTCTTCGATGTTGAGTTGCTTGCGGGACATAGTTCATTTCCAACCATGAGAGCCTGTAATTTTTTTAGGGCTCGATGGATATGTGACTTAATCGTACCCTCCTTCATGCCAATCGTCTCGGCAATTTCTGGAACGGACATGTGGGAAAAATATCGCAGAGTCAAGATCGTCTGTTGGCGGCCATTGAGTTTTGCTAGCATCTCGCGCAACAGGTTAATTTGTCCTTCAAGTTCGCTGGCATCTTCCCCCATACGGTAGGCGATGTCCGGACGGAAGTCTTCTCGGCCGATCAATTCTGGCGCTTCGTCTGTGGTGATCTCGAGAAATTTCGAGCGACTCCGATAGTAGTTACCAACCTGCGCAACAGCGATAGCGAACAGCCAAGATTTAAAGCTTGCTCCTTTTCGAGGCTGATATCGATGAAGGTTCTTCAATGCCTGAAAAAATGTTTCACTTGTCAGATCCTTTGCCAAATCCGCACTGCCTGTGCGGTTATACATAAACCCAAAAACGGGTTGGTAGTACGTGTCGTACAACCGCCCGAACGCTTCCGGGTCTGTTTGCCCATTGGCAACCAGGGTTTCTTCCATAGCTTGTAAATTACAAGTTAAGTGAGGACTGACCCATAGCCCATTTATACCATGAGCCAGCGACTCTTTCGACCTTGCACAAGTAAATCGCAGAGCGCACAAAATCGTTGCGCCTGTCGGTGGCTAAGCCACCGACCTGGTTGAAGAAAATGAACTTATCCACAACCTCAAATAGAAACCCCCGTCGCTGTGGAGCTTCGGGGGCGTCAGGGCGTGTGCGGCGTGAGGTCGGACCACACGAAGTGGTCGACGGTGAAGGTACCGGTGGCGAGGAAGGTGACACCTTCACACCGCACGATGTACTTCTCCCCCACCTTCGGCCGGTTGCCGTTGATGAAGGTACAGTTGCTGACCGCGGTAGCAGTGGCCGGGGCGGCCAGCGTCGCGGGGGCCTCGGTGGTGCCTTCCGGAGCCTCTGCCGTGGGCACGGACTCGGGCCAAGGGAAGGTCTTATGCCAGTGCGTGCACTTGGCGAGGAGCACCAGACACAACGCCTCCATGCTGGGCTCGACGAGGTCCGCGAGCTCCTCGTCCGTGTCCGGGTAGAGCTCAATCACGGGAAGGCCACGATCACGTCGCAGACCCTGCGCCGCAACGTTCGTCTTCAGCGCGCTCTGGGCCTTGCCGAACTGGGTCTTGAGAGCCCAGCCGTCACCGTAGTAGGCGTCCAGACTCCGGCGGAACCGAGACTCGAGCTCGGAACGAAGGCTCTCTTCGTAGCCGGGAACAGCTTCGATCTTGAGCTCGGCGCGGATCACGGCATCGCGGGAGGCCAAGACCTCGCCGCGGGTGAGGATGTGGAACAGGTCGGTGACCGAGCTCAGATCGTCCGCGGTCGGGAACTCTTTGTCCCAGGCGACCCAGGTGTCGGACATCTGCGTGTTGGCGCCGCCACGGAGGTCCTCTAGGATGAACTTCTCGCTGGGCGTGATGTCGCCGACCGACTGGTAGAACGGCAGACCCAGCGCGCAACGCCCGAGCTCACGGTCGAACTCGAGGGAGCCGTCCATGCCCGAGCGGTTCGGGAACGTGTCGAGCATCTCGACCCAGAAGCGGGTCAACTCGCCGTCGCCCATCTGACGGACACGAAGGAGGTAGGCGGTGAGCTGGTTGCCCTCCGTGCCGTTGCCCCACATGTCGGAGGACCAACCGCTGTAGCTGCCAGGCTGGACACCGTTGATGGTGGGCTTGATCTCCGGGGTGGTGCCGTCCGCAGAGGGCACCGGGAACATCTCGTCGATGGCCTGGCGCAGGCGCGCGAGGTAGAGCTCACGCAACTCCTTGTCCTGACGGACGAGCTCGTAGAGCTCGAGGGAGCCTCGGACCGGCTCGGAGTAGCAGCCTTCGCCGCACTCCGTCCAGATCAGGACGTTCGCGCCGGGGAGCTTGAGGTAGCGCGTCGCATAGGCCTTCGCCTCGGCAGGATCGAACTTCGCGAGCAGCGCGATGTCGGCCACGACGACCTCAGGGCCGGGGTGCCTCGGAAGCCCCGAGAACTCGTTCTTCTCCCACGCCGCGATCTCCTTGTTCAGGAGCTCGAGCAGGAGAGTACCGTGACCCTTGGTCGCCAAGTCGCGAACCTGGAACGGGCTCAGGACGTTGGTGAGCTTCCAGTCATGGGTCTTGACGATGTGCTTGGCCGCCTCGAGCTTGCCGAACTGGTAGGCGTAGGTGATGACCTCGCGGGTGCGCGTGATCTGATCATCGGCGACCATGTGCTTGGTCGCGCGGTCGAGGGACTCGAGGTCCCCCGTGTGAACAGCGATCATGGCGACCGCCTTCCACTCGCCTTCTTCCCCGAGCTCCTTGCTGCAGCGCTTGGCGTCATCGAGCCGTCCCAGCGTGATCCAGATCTGAGCCGCGTCCCACTCCTTGTCCTGAGCCTCGAGAGCCAGGGCCTGGTCGGCCGTCGGCGTCGGGACGTTGGACTCGAGTCCGTAGTCGCCGGGCGCCTGGGTGGCGCCGATCGCGTCCCAGATGGCGGGATCGCCCAGGAGCGGATCGGACTTGTTGCGGTCGACGTGGAAGTCGGCAGCGTAGCGCCAGATGTCCCGCGGGTGCGGGACGGTGGCGTCGGCCTGGATGATGGTCGCGATGCCCGCGCGCCAGGCCTCGACGGCCACAGGATCCAGGAAGGTCTTGTCGACCTCAAGCTCCTCGGTCGTCGCCACCATGGTGGTCGGCAAATCCGAGGACTCTGAGGGAGTCGTATCAGGGGGATTGCAGGCCGCCGTGAAAAACAGGATGGTAAAAAGACCGCGCATGGAAACTCCATGTTCCAGAGAAAAATGTCCTCAACACACAAAGGAGGATCCCTTGCGTGAAGGGAAAAAAATACCCAATTTCGCGCATTTTGTCAATGTTAAAACCCCCGTCGCTCTGAAGAGCTATGGGGGGCTGGGCACCCATAAGGTGCTTACGTAACTAGAGCTGGTAGACCTGGCCGACCAGGCCGTCGGAGAGAATCTGGAGGGTCAGCGGTGTTGTTCCCCAGTGTGATTCCCTCAGAAGGTTGAAAACCGCGTCGTTACCGATCGCGAGCAGCAGACCTGAATCTCGCGCTTCCTCAAAGACAGGCTTGATGTATTCGTTCGTCCGATGAACCGGAAGCCGGATTCCATGGGCAGAGTTGATGAACACCGCGTCTCCGGAGAGCTGGGCAATGACGCCCAGTCGCGCGGCTCCGAGAACTTGGTAGAAGCTCCCGCCGTAGCGCTGGAGCGAAGACGACTCCCAAACCAAGATCTTGCCGTCGACCATCCCCTTGACCGAACTGACCTCCTCGGGAAACTCTGCCTCGCACTGTCCTGCCAGGTAGAGGCGGGTGGCAAGGAAGAGAGTGTCACTTCCAGACTGCTTCACACAGACGAGGTCACCACAAACGCTTCCCGGCTTGTTGACCTTTCCAGTCGTGGCCAGGAGGGTTCCACTCTGAGCCGGAAGGTCGACCGCTCCTTGAAGGAAGCCTGGACTGGGCCGGATCTGCACCAGCGTATCGAATGGTTCGTACTTCTCACCGTAGCTGGCTCTCATGGTCTGCGTCATCTTGGTGTCCTCGACCACGAACTCGAATTGGAGACCAAAATCGATATCCCAGTGGATCAGTCGTGGCACCACGACCTTGACCATCTTGTCGACGAGTCGTGCGACGTCGAAGTGGCCTGTCTTTGCATCGACAATCGCCTCGCCTGTATGGGCATCGTAGAGACCGACCGATGCTTCGTTGTCCCAAGTGGGAGACGTGTAAACGGTTCCCCTGCCTTCTTGGGAAGCTCCGCCGACGGCGACTCGCAGGATGTTGCGCTGCAACAGCTCGCTCCAACCCAAATCAACGACGACACCCAGTCCAGGACAGTAGCTCTGCACAACGACTCCGCCGCAGTCGGCCATAAGCTGGTCGACGACCTGCTGGAAGTTGTAGGCGAATCTGGCGTACTTGCTTTCGTGAACTCCAGCACGCGGATCGCCCCAATCCTCATCTTGTGCGTTGCTGCGCACAAAGGCTCCGTCGTGGTACTTCCGCTGGAGATCTCCCAAACAAAGCGGATACGACCGCGTGCCAACATCCCACTCCAGGACCATAAACACGTCATTGGCCAAAGTCCGGGCGAACGAGAGCCCGAAGGCCTTGCCGCCCTGATGCGTCGGAAGCTTAGCTCCCGGGACGTGACGCCTGACCTGCTCGGCCAGGTCTTCGATTCGGCTCTCGCCGTATTTCCATCCGTTGAGATCGAACTTGTGCATGTACCCTCCTCAATGTCCAATCTAGGGACACCAAAATGTAGCATTTTCGGACGTTCTGTCAATGCTAACCCTTGATTTTTTATAGAAACCTGCTAAGATCGCGCGTTGCCTGGAATAGCCTGGGCGACCTGGGGAGAGACCCAGTTTGATGTTCCCCTACGAACAGCCGTAGGGAAAGGACCAGATGAGCAAGATCGTTCTCTACCTTCCGGGGAATACCCGGCACAGCAACGTTACGGCCAAGAGGCGCAGGGCGTATACCGCGGGCATCGGCACGTGGCTCAGCGTGCTCAAGCGTGCCGGCTTCCCGATCTCGATCAGCTTCCAGCGCGACGACCTCGACGTGTTCGATCTGACCGAAGCCGACTTCGAGGGGCTCGACCTGCTGTTCGCCCCTGGGAACCACTTCCTGGTCTCCCGGTACGAGAAGCACCCGGTCATGGGCGCCCACGCGCGCTGGCTCCTGCAGGACCGCCGCGTGCACGGGAACGTGCCCGGCTACTTCCTGCCGGAGTTCGACATCCCGCGCACGGACATCCTACCCAAGGGCTTCCAGCTGTGAATTACGAAAGTCCCTTCCATCAACAAGAACCGTTGAAAATCTGATACCATAACAAAATACGACGTGGGGCGTAGCCTCATGTCGTATTTTGTTTTCTAACACCTGTATTG
>JACQWJ010000020.1 GCA_016209325.1 Candidatus Uhrbacteria bacterium | reverse complement strand
CGAAATTGTTTAAAAAATGATTTAACGAGACACGAGTGAAATTGTGCTATATTATTTCGTCGGCTTTCTGTTTTTTTGTTCAGGTCGATGAACGATCCACAACCGAAACGGCGTCTCATTGAAAGGGCCGCTTTCATGAGAAGGAGAATATCTTGGAAAGACTTAGACCTACTCAAATCCGTGGCGAGTTGATTCAGGAGCTCACCGACGCCATGATGGCGGCTGGTGAGGAAGTCGATCCGCGTACCCGTCGTGCGGCTCTAATGACGGTTTTTGAGCGCCTTACCGACCGCATGGATGAAATCGGGCAGACGAGGCCGCCGGCCTACCAGGCCGAGACCTCGTCGGACCGGGGCCGCATCCAGCCCCTCTACACGACCAAGCGGTTCCCCTGGTGGGCGTCGCTGCTGCTGATCCTGAACCTCGCGGGCCTCGGCGCGCTCGCGTGGAAGACCCAGCGTGACGAGGCGACGGTCTACAACACCCTGGCGGCCTCGATTGGCAACCAGGACCGCTATCGAGTGGGAGTCCACCCGGCAGAGGATTACTACGATCAGGCGACCGAAACATGGATGACACGTCCGTCGTACCGGAACACTCTCTGGGGGCTCGCCAATCAGTACCACCGCCGCCTGGTGGAACTCGAGACGTTCGTAGACACGTATGAGCGGGCGATTTACGCCGCGTCGCGCGCGGACTTCGACAAGATCGACCGTCTGACAGATGATCGGTTCCTGAACGTCCTTCGGCCATGGCTCGAGGATGATTGGGACCGCGATGGGATTCCCAACGAACAGGACAGGTGTCCTGACATGGCGGTGTTGGCGGAGGAGATCAGCAGCCAACCGGACACCACCCTCGACTACGGCTGCCCCCAGGTGGATGTAGATGATGATGGAGTTCCCAACTACCGAGATGCCTGTCCCACGGAGGCTCATCAAGGATTATAGTGGCTGCATATCGAGCTTTCCGCAATAGAACAGAATGGCGATACGGTAGTGGGCGAAGCTCCGGAAGCCTCGTGCGCTCGCTTTCACGTATTGAATCTTTGCATTGAGTCCTTCGGTTACGG
>JACQWJ010000004.1 GCA_016209325.1 Candidatus Uhrbacteria bacterium | reverse complement strand
GAACTGGTTATTAGACGATATGTATTCGTATAATTGCATTATATTTGTATATTAGACGAAATAATACTAGAATAAAACTTGATTGAAGTTTATCAAAATTTAATGAATATGACCAGGACAAGCGGTGCTTCTTTCAACGAACGATCATCCCCGTTCTTCCAGCCGGCAATCGCCTTTGTCCTTTCTCGCCATGGCTCCATGGCAGCCCTGCGTCTTTTCGAATCTAACCGCATCGATGTCAGTAATTCATCGAATGCACGTTCGATCAGTTCTGGGGCAGGCACCATGCGGCACCTCCTCGTTTTCAGCAGCCAAAAAGGACGTAAACTGAGTCAAACCTTGCAATGTTAGGTACTTGCGTCAAATAGAAAGAGTGCCTATCATAAGCGTTTTCTTGACAGGGTGGGCCAAAATTCGCTATCATACGCTCGCTTAATCAAGATCGCTGGCAGGCCCATCCGGAAGGAACAGGGAAGCCGCGAGCGCATACCCGCGAAATATGTTCGCAGTCATCCGAACCGGTGGAAAGCAGTACGAGGTCAAGGAGGGCCAGGAGCTCAAGATCGAGAAGCTCGAACTTGAACCTGGCACTAATCTCGACTTCGAGGTACTCCTCGTTGCCGACGACGAAGGCAAGGATGTGAAGGTCGGCAGCCCCCTCGTGAAGGGCGCCGAGGTCATGGCCACCGTCCTCGAGCAAGGCCGGGCCGACAAGGTCTCGGTCATCAAGTACAAGCCGAAGGTCCGCTACCGCCGGAACGTCGGCCACCGCCAGCCGTTCACAAAAGTGAAGATCAAAAAAATCACCGCCTAAGGGCGGCGATTTTTTTGACATGGAATACGACTATCGGCGGGAGACTCTCGATCATCTTGCCGCCGCATGGTGCGTTCTTCGCGGCTAGTCCGTTCCGGCCACGGTTCTCGTGCGCCGGACTTTTCTTTTCTGGGGACTACTGGAGGGCGAATAGTGGCCTGTCTGTCGGCAGGCAGGCGAATATGCGAATGGCCAACATCCATGAACGTATCTTGTGCTCGCTGGCTGATTTGTCCGACGGCGACGCGCGGACGGCCTTGAACGCGCTTGAGCTCGCCATCGATGCGGTTCCTGTGGACAAGGACGGCGTGCTACACTTGAGCCTATTGGCTCGGGCGCATGCTTGAAGCCAGAGAGAATCCCCTGTATATTGCCCGACGGTTCGTGCGTTCCGCTTCACTTGCGAAATGCTTCGACCAGACATATCTTCCAGGATCCCTGAAGGGAAGTGTATTTCTCACATGAGATCCGTAATTTTTACGACGTATGACGACCGAGGAACTTCTCAAAACGTTGAAGACCAGCCAGACGTTGCTCGTGCACAATGACCCGCTCGACTATCAAGGAAGAGCTGAAGTCACCCTGGACGGAGGGGTGAAAGTATACTGGCTGTTCGGCGAGGATGGTGCTTTTATTTCCGTCAATCCGGAAACCGACGAGATGATGGATTTTTGGAAAGCGGAGGAAGACATCGAGAGAGAGGAAGATGTGGTGGGAGTGGGATATCGTGGCGAAAACTATGAGTTGTCCTATGAGGACAAGGGATCCGTTACCAAGGTGGAAGGGGATGTGCCTGTGGAAGAGGGAGAGGTATTCATCTTTCAGGATTATGAAAATGAGAGTGGAGCATTGGTTCGCACCGTCCAAAACGAAACCACAGGTGACGAGCAGTCCTACACCGGCTCCGTTCTCGCCGAGGAAGAGGTGACGCTGGTGGAGGATTGATCGCGTACGTTTTATGTCACGGAGGAGGGAACCGATGAAGCGGTGGAAGGCCCCGTCCCGGTCCGCCGGTACGGGGACGGGATGGCGGACGCGGGTTCTGCTCGCGTGCTTCGCGCTGTCCGCGCTTGTCCTCGCGGGCAAGCTGTTTTTTCTCCAGGTCCTCGACCACGCGTTTTACGAGGCTCTGGCTTCCGGCCAGCATAGCCTGTTCAAGGAGTTGTTTCCCGAACGCGGTGACATTCTGATCCACGACGCGAAAGAAGATCGTCTGGTCGCTCTTGCAACCAATGAGCAGCTGGCTCTTGTGTACGCGGATCCTCGCCAAATGCATCGCACCAAGCCTTCCGTTGACCCGACGGAGACTGCAAAGACATTGGGGGAGATATTGGGTTTAGACGAAGCGAAGACAACAGATCTTGCGGTGCGTCTGTCGCGTCCCGAAGATCCGTATGAGCCTGTGGCTTCTCGTATCCCCGAGGAGACACTGAAGAAGATTATTGACGCCAAGCTGTCGGGTATTGGTTACGTTCGCGAGTCCGTGCGCATCTATCCTGAGCAGGACATGGGTGGACACGTGACGGGATTCGTTGGCGCGGATACGGAAGGTCGTCAGGCCGGGCGCTATGGCATCGAGGGACGTTTCGACGAAGCGCTCACGGGCGTTCCCGGTTTCTTGCGTTCCGAGCGCGACATCGCGGGCCGGATCATCGCGGTCGGTGACCGTGCATTCGAGCCAGCCGTCGATGGCGCCGACGTTGTGCTCACCATTGACCGCACGGTCCAATACATGGCCTGCTCTAAGCTCCAGCGCTCGGTCGCGAAGCACGGTGCCGATGGCGGATCCTTGGTCGTTCTAGAGGTCGCCACGGGGCGCGTCCTTGCCATGTGCGGCTCTCCCGACTTCGACCCGAACGCCTACGGCGACGTCACGGGCGTGAACACGTTCAACAACCCCGCCATCTTCCAAGCCTACGAGCCGGGGTCGGTGTTCAAACCCGTTACGATGGCGGCAGCGCTCGATACCGGGTCCGTTATACCCGATACGACGTTTGAGGACACGGGCTCCGTCATGGTCGACGGATGGTACAAACCGATCGCGAACGCCGAGGGGAAGTCGTATGGGGTCGTCAGTATGACCCGCGTGCTGGAAGACTCCATCAACACAGGCATGGTGTTCGCCATGCGCCAGATGGGTATGGACCCGTTCACGTCCTACGTCAAGCAGTTCGGTTTCGGGGCGAAGACGGGCATTGAGCTCGACACTGAGATGCCGGGCGACGTCTCTCCCCTTGACATCGGTGGGGAAGTGTACGCGGCCACGGCCTCCTTCGGCCAGGGGATTACCGTTACGCCCCTCCAGCTCGCGTCCGCCTACGCCGCGATCGCCAACGGCGGCGTTCTGCTCGAGCCCCACGTCGTCGACGAGGTTCGCTACACCGACGGTCGCATCGACAAAACGTCCGTAAAAGAGCAGCGCCGAATCATGCAGGAAAAGACCTCCCACCTGCTCGGGGCTATGCTCATCTCGGTGGTCGAAAACGGCCACGGTACCTGTGCCGGCGTGCCTGGCTACTACGTCGGCGGCAAGACGGGCACGGCTCAGGTGCCGACGAAGGAGGGGTACGACGAGAACGTCACGATTGGCTCGTTCGCTGGCTTCGCACCCGCCAACGATCCCCGTTTCGTCATCATGGCGCGCGTCGACAACCCCAAGGACGTGAAATGGGCCGAGTCGACCGCGGCCCCCCTGTTCGGCGACATGATGGATTTTCTTCTCCGCTACTACGAGGTTCCACCCACGCGTCCCATGGATGAGCAGGTTGTCCAGCGGTTCCACAAGCGCTGCTATTAGTGGTATTCTGCGGGTGTCTATTTCGTTAAAACGAAAAAATATAGGCGGGAGGCCCCCTCCCGCCGGCGATACGGATGAGGCGGGAGCGGGGGCTCCCGCCTATACGATTTTTTCATGTTTATGAAAGCATTTATCCAAAGACTCCTGTACCGCAAAGTTAAGCGCCTGCTCCGGAAGCACGAGCCGCGCATCGTAGCTGTGACGGGTTCGGTGGGAAAGACGTCGACCACCCAGGCGGTTGCGCTCGCGCTTCAGCCGAAGTTTCGGGTGCGCACGGCCCCGCAAAGCTACAACAATGAGTTCGGCGTTCCGCTCGCCATTTTGGGAGTCAAGAGTCCCGGCAAGTCCGTCATGGGATGGTTCAAGATTTTGTGCCAGACTGACCGAGAATTTCCCGAGGTCCTAGTTCTTGAGTTCGGCGCTGACCGTCCGGGCGACATCGCCGCGCTGTGTGCCCTGGCTCGCCCTGAGGTGGGCGTCATTACAGCCATCTCCCCAGTCCACGTCGAGCACTTCGGGACCGTGGAGCGCCTCATGGAGGAGAAGGCAACTCTGGCGCGGGAGGTGCGGGAGGAAGGCCTGGTCATCCTGAATGCTGACGATGAACGCGTGGCAGGATTCCGCGCGGCTGCTTCCGCCTCGGTCGTCACCTACGGAAGCCTGCGTCCCGCCGACGTGCAGGGATCGGATTACGCCATTCGCGCCCGCGAGGATCTGTCGTTCGATCCGGGCGAATCCTTTGCCACCGCCCTCTTTCACGTTCGTACCCCGCAGGGCGAAACCGACGTCCTCCTGCATGACGCCCTTGGCCGCCAGCAGATGAGCGCGGCGCTGGCTGCGATTGCTGTCGGGCAGCATTTCGGAATCGGCCTTGAAGAGTTGGTCGCGCAGCTCGCGCTCCACCGCGCCCCCCCTGGACGCTTGCGCCCGCTCCCTGGCATCAAGGGCTCCCTTATTCTCGACGACACCTACAATGCCGCTCCCGCGGCCGTGGCCGCCGCCCTCCTGGTCCTCCAGGAGTTCCATCCGGCTGAAAACCGTCGCCGCATCGCGATCCTCGGCGATATGGCCGAGCTCGGGTCCTATTCCGAAGCCGAGCACCGCAGCGCTGGCCTGCAGGCCGTGGCGACAAGCGGTGTTGACCTCCTCGTCTGCGTCGGGGAAAAGGCCAGGGGCATCTGTCAGGGCGCCCGCGAGGCGGGCATGGAGGCCGAGCAGGTTCTCGAGCTGCCCAACGCCACCGAAGCCGGCCGCTGGCTCGACGCCAACATCCGCCAGGGCGACGTTGTGCTCGTGAAGGGCTCCCAGAGCATGCGCATGGAAAAGGTGGTGAAGGACGTCATGGCCGAGCCCCTGCGCGCCCCCGAGCTCCTCGTCCGCCAGTACGGAAAGTGGCTGAGGACGTAGGTGCACGGGTGTCAGGGATTAGCCGTGGTCTTCCCCTCTGTATAAAAGGTAAAGCATTCTGAGACTGTAGAAAAACACATAACCCACATGATCTAAACCCGCTCTTTCCCCCTTACACCTATCCACCGCTCAAACACCCTCTTTTGTGCTAAAATGAGAGAAGATTCACTCATGTTTCGCACAAAATCCTATGTTCAAGTCAGCAGAGGGATTCACGAATTCCCTGTTTGGGTCCTATACGTATGATCCGATTATCGCGAGAAATGCCGATCATCTCCTCGTCCGCATGCAGCGGCTCATTGATTGGTCGTTTGTTGAAGAGGAAGTGGCCGATTGCTACTCCACCGACGGGCGCAGTGCACTCCACCCAGCCATGGTGTTCAAATTCCTGATCATCCAGAAGCTGTATGATCTGTCAGAGCGTGAGGTTATGAGTGACACCGACTGCCATATCATCAAACGTTGGTTCGTCGGGTTAGGCATGAACGAGGATGTGCCGCATTGGACGGATCTCGGAAAGTTCAAAGAACGGATCGGCACCGAACGTCTTAAGCATCTCTTCTACCGCGTCCTTGAGGAAGCGGAACACCTGGGAATTGTGATTGGAAAGAAACGGATCGTCGACGCGACCGATGTCGGTGCGTGTGTCGATACGGCTTACTGTGCCAAAGACAAGCAGGATGACACGGATCATGATTTTGTCACGCAAAACACCTCAGACCCGGACGCCCGCTTCGGATCGAAAGGCAAAGGCAAGCGCGGCTGGTACGGATACAAGAGCTCGACCAATATGGATGCAGAGACGGATCTCG
>JACQWJ010000019.1 GCA_016209325.1 Candidatus Uhrbacteria bacterium | reverse complement strand
CACAGAGGAGACGGCGAATTTGGGTGGAATCTCAATCATCATGTGCACGTGGTCCGGCATCACGTGGCCTTCGACGATGGTGGACTCCTTTTGCCGTGCGAGGGCGTGGAAGATAGGGCCAAGGGAGGAACGGATTCTTCCATACAGGCTTTTTCTCCGACATTTCGGTACGAAGATGAGGTGATATTTGCAGTCCCACTTGCTGTGGGATAGGCTTTGGTAAAGATCGGACATAGGACGATGTCATTTCCGAAGACGGGGTTTCCAAGCCACCGTTTGACATCATACCGTGTCCGATCTTTTTTTGGGGATGGGGGAACGGCCAAGCCTATTCAAGTCGCACTGGTCGAACCAGTGGATTACCGTAGGTGAGGAGTTACGCCGCGATCGGGTACGCGGATGCCTCTCCGAGGAGTTCCTTGGCGGTTTTGGCTAGTATGACCGTCGTCTTCTTTTTCCTCATGCAGGGAATCACCCGACGTCATCTGCGGCGTCTGGTGTGAAAGAATGTGCGGTGGTTAGGCGTACGATGAGGATGTACGGTTTTAACAAGGAATGTGACGCTGTCAGCGGAACGGTTCGTAATCATTTGTCAGGGTTCCGTAACATGTTTTTGCTCACACAGCGCTCTTATTTACCTTTTTTAGGTGTTCCGTTATAATGGGGACACCTTACTCATAATCTAAGGAATAGTTACCGTACGTATGTCCAAAATTACTCTCACTGCCGCCGTGTTTGCCCTTATTCTTGCTGGGGCTGGATGTGCCGCAACATTGAATAAGACAACCACGAACACCCGGGCCAACACATCGACTTCTGGAAATGTCGTTCCCTCAGGTTCCGGCAGTGTTTCTGGAAACGCACAAGTGGCGGCTCCGGACGTTTCGACGGAATCTTCCGAGGCTGAGCTTGAAGCTGTGCTGGAAGAATCGGCCGAGTTGTCCGCCGACCTGGAAGGCATGAGCACGAGCGCTTCCAGTCTTGACGCGTCGAACAAGGAGCTCTAATTCGCTAACGCGTAACCCCCATCGCATATCATCGTATGAAGAAGACCATTGTTTACCTCTCGCTTTTCGGACTCCTGATGGCTCCGGCTCTCCAGGTATCCGCCGCGCCCACGGCTCCGACCGACGAGCAGAAGGCCGAAGCCCAAGTCAAGGCCGATGAGACCAAGACGAAGGCCATCGAGACGGCGGAGGAGCTCGGCATTACCTTTGACGATTTCAAAGACAAGCTCGTGGACGGTCTCGATAAGACGATCGAAGCGATCGACAAGGCTCAACAGGCCATCAACTCCAACATCTACATTTCCGATGTCACCAAACAGGAACTGACCGATGCACTCGCGGACGTCGAAGCCAAGCTGCGGGATTACCGCGACCAGGTGGATGACGTGACGACCATGGAAGAGCTTGAGGTCCTGAACGCCGAAGTGAAGGCCACTCTTCAGGCTAACAAGGACGTCATCAAGGAAGCGATCCAGGAGAGTGTCCTCGTGATTGCGGGAGAGGTTGAGAAGACGGTCGAAAAGATCAAAGTCCAAGTTGACGCCGTCCTGGGGATCCTCAAGATCACCTGCGAAGACGAGGCTGATACGATCGAGAATATCGAATCGCAGCTTGCCGCGATCGACGCGCTGACCGACGATCTCGAAGAGGCCATTAAGGCCGAGGACGTAGATACGGCCAAGAGCCTCATGAAGCAGGCAGCCGAGATCGTTCCCGAACTTGTGAAGGATGTGCAGTCGCTGGTCAACCAGTGCTCGGATGAAATCGAAAGCTATCAGAACGTGAACGGCTAAGCGGCCGTTCCGAGATCAAGCGAAGCCCCGGCCTGCCCGGGGTTTTTGCGTTGGAGGTTTTTTGACGCGATGTTTGCCAGACAGAGAAATGGACATTTTCTGAACGTGAGATACAATGTCCGCAATCTGAAAGCATCCTAGGGTATTTGAGCGCGCCGAGGACGCCTTGGCCTGGTACGAGGGCCAGGAACGGGTCCTGACTCCGGAATTCCTGAAGGCGATCCCCTGGCAGGACGTTGCCCAGCATCCCCTATCCGAGCGGTTCATCCCCGTCCTCCTCTATATGCGGGACGTGGAGAACTTTACGTCGATTTATTTCGACTACCTCCGTCGCACCCCGACCGGACGCGATCCGGTCATCCGCCGCTTCATGGTGCGGAAGTTTTGGGAACCGGTCGGGCAGGGCACCAAGCGCGTCACCGCCCGCATCCAGCAGCTCCCCGGCTTCGAAGGCTTCCGCCGCATGACGGAGCGTGTTGCGGAGATCGCGACGGCCTAGGTTTCGCAGAAATTCAAACGCAAAAGCCGCTCCAATATAGAGCGGCTTTTTGGCGTTCCTCATTCCTTTGGGGGGAAAAACTCGGCGGGAGGATGATTGGGAGGATAAAGCCCGTAGGTAACCGACGTTTTGCTGGCGGGATCCGAGGCGTCGTCATCGGAATCCAGAATATCCGAGTCGTCCTGTTCATCCAGGATATCGGAATCATCCGTTTCATCTTCCTCCAGATTTTTTCCATCGAGGTCACCAACTTCACTTATACCGGAACGGTCCGGGGCATCAAAGCTCTGGACCTTTGGAATTTCGATTGTTCCATCCCACTCCATGCGGCGCGCTCCGGACGATTCTCCGCCCATATTTTTAGGGTCTAAGCAAGATTAGTCCGCCAGTTTGTAGGTGACCGAGACGTTCAACATGACCTCGTTGGAGCCCGTGGCAATGTCTGGGGAAGCGGTTTCTTCCCTGTCAGACATGCCAAGGGAGAAGTTGAAGCTGAAGGGCGATGGGCTCGGCTCGTTGGCCCACTCGCTGTAGCTGATGACCTGTTCGAGCTCAATACCGAGGGACTTCGCGATTTCTTTGGCTTTCCGTGCGGCGTCCTCGAGGGCCTTCTTGCGCGCTTCCGCCTTGACGGGGGACAGGTCGTCGATCATGAAGCTGGGGCCGGAGATGCCCGTCGCGCCGTTTTGGCCGGCGATCGCGAGCACGTCGGAAATTTTGGCTGTGTCGCGGACTTTCACCGTCAAGGTGTGGTCCACAATCCAGGTCGCAGGTTCTTCCTCGTCCGTCTCTTCGGCTCTATCCTCCCCGTCTTCTCCGAACGCGGCCATCCAGTCGAACTCTTCCTCTTCCTCGTAGGCGTTATAGCCGGTCGACTGGACATCGTCCTCGGCGATGCCTGCCTCCTTGACCTGCTGGATGAGCTTGTTGGTGGTTTCCGTATTCTGCTTTTGGGCCTCAGCCACGCTTTCGGCCTTGGTTTCCACCGTCATCGAAACCGTTGCCACGTCCGGCTTGCCGTAGGCCTTGCCGGTCCCCTCGATCGTGATTTGATGCTCGTAGGGCGTCGGTTCGTCGATGTACGCGGCCGACTTGACGGTGTGGTAGGTCTTGGCCATGATGAAGACGATGAGACTCACGAACAGCACGATGAGTACAAGCGCGAACGGCTTGTTCTCCTGGACGGTAGGCAATGCGGGCATAGCCAAGGCATTTAGTGAAAAGATTCTCTCAGTATATCACGAATTTAGCACCGTTCTTGTGCATAAACGAAAAAGACCTCTCAGTTCAAGAGGTCCATGGAGCGCAAATCGTCTTCGATCGTCCGACGCATCGCGCGCCAGAAGAGGGGGTTGTAGAGGGCGGTGTGGCCGACCTGGATTATGCCCTTGGGGTCTCCCTGTCAATCAAACGTTGGGCATGTGGATATTTGTCATAGGTTTTTAACGTGTAAGTTGCTATACTGCAGACAGCTTATTTTTCATCCGTTTCCATATGATGATGGGAAAGTCGTGCGGTTTGTGCATGGTCGCTTATTGGTTGGTGATCATCGGCGGTTTGAACTGGGGTCTGGTGGGCCTGTTCAAGTGGAACTTGGTGAATGCCATCTTCGGAAGCGTTTCATGGCTCGAATCGCTTATCTACATCCTCGTGGGCGTCTCCGCGATCATCATGGTCGCGGGCAAGTCTTGCAAGATGTGCACGAAGAAGGTCTAAGCCGCGAATAGACATACGGACAAGACGGGAGCATTCCTCCCGTCTTGTCGTTCCCGGGCCAAACGAGGTAGTCTTTTTAGCATATGACGCATCTTCACGCGGGCGAGGCGGCTCCGGATTTCAGCCTTCCGGACCAGGAGGGGAAGGCCCACGCCCTTTCTGCCTATCGCGGCCAGTGGGTCCTTCTGTACTTCTATCCTAAGGACGACACACCCGGCTGTACGACCGAGGCGTGCGGTCTGCGCGACGTGTATCCGGATTTCGAGCGGCTGGGAATCCAGGTGTTCGGCATCAGTACCGATTCGGTAAAGAGCCACGGTAAGTTCGTCCAAAAATACGAGCTCCCTTTCACGCTTCTGGCCGACGAGGAAAAGACCGTCGTGAACGCTTACGGCGTCTGGGGCAAGAAGAAGTTCATGGGGCGCGAATATATGGGAACAGCTCGCATATCGTTTCTCATCGATCCACAGGGCGCCATTGCCAAGGTGTACGGGGAGGTTAAGCCTGCCGCCCATGCCGTGGAGGTGCTGGCAGACATGCAGGCCTTGGAGAAGGGACGTTCCTAAATCGCCATGCCTATGTCGCGTCCGAACGCCCGCTTCGTCATTGCGCTTTTGATTCCGATTCTCGCTGTCGCGTTTTTCTTTTTTCGCACCTCCCGCGCGTACCGTGTTCCGGACATGTCGTCTCCTGGAGCGGGGCCGTGGTCCGAAGCCCGCGATGTGAACGGGACCAGGCACCTCGTTCCTCCGGAGCGGATCCTGCCCGCCGGCGTGATGCCGGAGAGCGTTCCTGCCTTGGAACATCCGTCCTTTGAGAGCGTTCCCGCCGCCGACCAGCATTTGGACGACGCGGGGACGGGGATCGTGGTCGAAGCGGGAAACCGCCAGCGCTTTTATCCCTTTCAGATTCTGGTCTGGCATCAGGTTGTGAACGACGTCGTGGACGGCCGGTCGATCGTCGTCTTCCACGATCCCCTGTCGGGCGCATCTGGCGCCTCCGAACGCGGACGCGCGGAAGGCGATTCGTCCGTCTTTCTCGTCTCGGGGAATGTCTACGAAGGCCACAGCCTCCTTCAGGATCGTCAGACCGGATCGCTCTGGAGTCCGGTGCTAGGAGTATCCGTTCGTGGAACGTTGGCGGGAACCTCTCTCGTGCCATCCCCCCAGACAGTTCTCATGACGTGGGGGGCGTTTAAGCAGAAGTATCCGGGAGCCGAGGTGCTGTCGCGGAACACGGGGTTTGAGCGCGACTACACCCGCAATCCGTACGAGGCCTACGCCTCCTCCAACCAGGTCTGGTTTCCCCTTTCTTCCTTGGACGGGCGCTTGCCGGCGAAGGCGCGCGTGTACGGATTCGTTTTGGAAAATGGCGCGAAAGCCTATCCAGTCGAAGCTGTTACCACGCAGCCTGTCCTGTCCGACACGGTCGGCGGTGAAGGGGTCTTGTTTCTACATGACGCGGAGTCCGGCGTGACGCACGTCTTTTCCCGACACGTTGGCGATCAGACCCTAACGTTCCAGACGTCGGAGGACGACGTCCAAGACGTTGAAACGGGAAGTACGTGGGATCTGGAAGGCCGCGCGGTCGGCGGTCCGCTCGCGGGGACCCGGCTCGAACCCATTTCAGCCATGCCTCTGTATTGGTTTGCATGGGCAGCCATCTATCCGGAGACGGAACTATTTTCTAAAGTGACCCCTCCTTAATCCTCCCCTTGGGGAAGGGGAGGAAATATAGTTCAAATTCGTATATTCGCGCATATTCGTAATTCGCCCCCCAGCATTTTCTATGACGCTGTACGTGGTCGGCACGCCGATCGGGAACCTGTCCGACCTGTCATCCCGCGCCGCGGACGTGTTGGGATCGGTTCACGCGATCGCCTGCGAGGACACGCGCGTCACGGGAAAGCTCCTCTCGCATCTCGGCATTCAAAAGCCGCTTGTCAGCGTCCATCAGCACGCGACTGCTGGCAAGCTGCGGGAGGTGCTCGACCTCTTGGGAGAAGGGAAGGACGTCGCGCTCGTGACCGATGCCGGAACCCCGGGTATCTCGGATCCCGGCGGACTGCTCGTACAGGAGGCCGCAGCACGCTTTGGTTCCGCGCTCCGCATCGTCCCCATTCCCGGTCCCTGCGCGGCCATCGCCGCGCTGTCCGTTTCCGGATTTCCGACGGACCGTTTCGTGTTCCTCGGATTTCCTCCGCACAAAAAAGGTCGGCGCGGGTTTTTTGACCGCGTCGCGGCCGAGGAGGAAGTGGTCGTCTTCTACGAGTCCGTCCACCGCGCCGAGAAGGCCCTGGCCGAGCTGTCAGCACGCGTGGGGTCTCGCCCCGTCGTCCTCTGCCGCGAACTCACGAAGCTGCACGAGACGGTCCATCGCGGGACGGTCGAAGACGTGACGCGGGCCCTGAAGGCTGATACCATGAAAGGCGAATTTGTCATCGTATTGGGGCCGAAGGGGTGGGTGGGCAAGGGGGGACGCGTTTAGTGTGACCTCCCCTTAATCCCCTCCTTGGGGAAGGAGGGGAAAATTATGAAAACTTTCTACGTTACCACCCCGATTTATTATGTGAACGGCAAGCCGTCGATCGGGCATGCCTACACGGCGATTGCTGCCGACATCTTGGCTCGTTACCATCGTTCATTGGGTGAGGAGGTGGCGTTTCAGAGCGGGACCGACGAGAACAGTCAGAAGAACGTCGAGGCTGCACGAGCGGCGGGCAGGGAAGACGATGTACAGGGATACCTCGACGAGATGGCCGACTTGTGGAAGCGTACGTTCGACGCGTTGCAGCTCACCCACACCCGCTTCATCCGCACGACGGAGTCCAATCATCTGGCTGCGGTCGAGATGTTTTGGAAGGCCGTGGAGGCCAAGGGGGATATCTACCAGGGATCGTACGAGGGCCTCTACTGCCAAGGGTGCGAGGCGTTCGTCACGGAGGCGGACCTCGTCAACGGCAACTGCCCCCTGCATCAGAAGCCCCCGATCGTTCTGAAGGAGAAAAATTATTTTTTTCGTCTGACCGCCTATCGGGAGGCGCTCCTTGAGCACATTTTGACGCATCCCCGATTCGTTCTTCCGGAAAGTCGGCGGAACGAGATCGTGAGCTACATCCGGAATTTCATGACCGACGTCTCGATTTCACGCGAAACCATGAAGTGGGGCATTCCCGTGCCGAGCGATCCGGCGCAGCGGATCTACGTGTGGTTCGACGCCCTCATCAACTATATTACGGGGGCGGGGTACGGAACGGACCAGGCCGCCTTCGAGAAATGGTGGCCGGCGCAGGTCCAGCTGGTCGGCAAGGACATTTTGAAGTTCCACTGCGCGCTCTGGCCCGCCATGCTCCTGTCGGTCGGGTTGCCGCTCCCGGAGTCCGTATTCGCGCACGGTTTCTTCACGGTCGACGGCCAGAAGATGAGTAAGTCGCTCGGCAACGTGGTCGATCCGGTCGAGATGGTCGAGCGCTACGGGCACGATGCGCTCCGTTATTTCCTCATGCGCGAGATTCCGTTCGGAGGGGATGGCGACTTTTCCGAAGCCCGCCTCCAGCAGCGCTATGACGGTGATCTCGGCAACGAGCTCGGTAACCTGGCTCATCGTGTCCTGACCATGGCGGAGAAGTACGTCGGCGGCGTCGTTCCGGAACGGGCCGATGGCTTTTTAGGCGAAGCATGGCCCGCCTACCGCCGGGCCATGGAGGAATGCCGCCTGCATGATGCGCTCGAAGCCGCGTGGAGCCTCGTGCGACAGGCGAACCAGTACGTCGACCAGCGGCAGCCGTGGACGCTCGCGAAAAATGCGGAAACGAAAGCGTTGGCGGACACCCTCTACGTTCTCCTTGAAACCCTGCGCCATCTCGCCCACATGCTCCATCCCTTCCTTCCCGGCTTCGGCGAAGGTCTGTTTCAGCGCCTCGGCTTGGGCACCTCGGACCAGCTCGCGCTCTCCCCGCCATTCGCCGAGGCGTGGGGCGGGCTTGAACCGGGGACGCAGACGAGCAAGGGAGAGCCTTTATTTCCTAAGCGGGAAGAATCTTAACCGCATATGCCTCCCATTGACCTCGTGCTCGGTGTCGTGATTGGCGCCTTCGTCCTGTTCGGCTTGTTTTTCGGATTTGTCCACACGCTCGGGAGTCTCGTCGGCTCGATCGCGGGCGGTGTCATTGCCGCGCGTCTCCTCGATCCCGCGGTCGCCATGCTGGGGTTCGTCTTCGGGGGGAATGAGAGTGTGGCTAAGGTCGTTCTGTTCTTCCTCCTGTTCTTCTTCGTTTCGCGCGGCATCGGCATCCTCTTCTGGATCGCGGGCAAACTGTTCGGGTTTCTCAAAATTATTCCGTTCGCGAAGACCGCTAATCGCCTGGCGGGCGGGGTCCTCGGCTTCCTTGAGGGCGTCGTTGTGGTCGGGGTGCTGGTCTACTTCGCGACGACGTTCCTGCCCCCGGATTTTTTCCTGCGGGTCTGGATTGAGGGGTCGACTCTTGTGACGCCCTATGTGAAGTCCGTTATCGAAGCGGGACAGGACCTCTTGGCGTTATACGCGCCTGCAGCTTGACGGTTCCCGTATGCGTTTCATCGACACCCATTGTCACGTCCATTTTCAGGCCTATAAGGTGGACATGGACGAGGTCATCCGACGCTCGCTCGATGAGGGTGTGTTCATGATCACGGTAGGCACCCAGAGCACCACGAGCACGAACGGCGTGGAAGTTGCCGAGCGCTACGATGGCGTGTGGACCACGATTGGCCTCCACCCGAACCACACCTGCGAGCAGGAATTCTACGACGAGGACGAGCTGCCGTCCGAGGACAAGCCGGCGGGAAAGATCAAAACGCGCTGCGAGGAATTCGATCCGGAATATTATCGTAAGCTCGCCGCGCACCCGAAAGTCGTAGCGATTGGCGAGTGCGGGCTGGATTTTTACCGCATTCCGGAACATCTCGACCGACAAACCGTCATCGAGACCCAGGAGCGCAACGTCCGCCGCCAGTTCGACCTGGCTGACGAGTGCAACCTCCCCGTCGTGATCCACTGCCGCGACGCGCATGTCGAGCAACAGCAGATCATCCGCGCGTACGTCAAGGCCGGACGTCTGAAGTGCCACGGCGTCGTGCACTGCTTTACGGGTACGTTGGAAGAGGCCCAAGGATACGTCGCCCTTGGTTTTCTCATTTCGTTTACGGGGATCATGACATTTCCTCCGCGCAAGGGCGAAGGCGACGTCTCGCCGCTCCAAAAAGTGGCACGCGACCTCCCACTTGATCGCATCATGGTCGAAACCGATGCACCCTATCTCACTCCTGTCCCGTTCCGCGGCCAGCGCAACGATCCTAGATACGTGAAGCACGTGGCGGCAAAGATTGCCGAGCTGAGGGGTATTTCGCTCGAGGAGGTCGCCGAGGCGACGTTTGAGAGCGCGAAGCAGCTGTTTGGGCTGAAGATGTAACTCCGTCTTTCGTCACGCCAACGATGTTGCAATTGCCTCCCATGCCTCTGCGCCCGTGAACGCAACCAGTGTCGTAAAGGCGATATCTCCTAAAAGCAGGGGAACGATCATGAGTCGGTACTGGTAGCCGGCAAGGCCGAGTGAAACGGTCAGGATATCGTTCGGCAGGGGTACGACGCTCGCGTAGACGAGGACGATAAGCGGGATGAGCCAAGCCGGGCGTTTGGCGAGCCAGGCGGCCCAGCGCTCCTGGCGCCGTTTTGTCTTTGTCGGCAAGGCGGTACGCCCCGTTTTTCCCAGCCAGAAAAAGAGACTGTCTCCGATCGTGAGTCCCGCACCTCCGGCGACGCCGAGCAGGAGAGGATGCAGTCCCGCTGCGGACAGGCCCGCGATGAGCGCAAAAAACGGCGCAGCGGTGAGCGAGGAAAATCCCCCGATGGCTGCCGCAACGAACGCGAGGAGGTAGCCTTGACTGATGCCGATCCGTTCGATGATGGCCGAGGGCCCCATCCCGAACAGGACGATCCCCCATGCGGCAATCACGAGGAGAAGCAGGAAAAAGGCGGCACGTGCCGCGCGCGGTTTCATAGGCGAGGGGGAATGCTTTTAGCGGTTCGCGGAAAGATACGAAAGTCCAGGGTAAAGCGGAAAACGATCCGTCAGCTCCTTCACCTGGTGGCGGATATGCGTCAATACTTCCTCGTTTTTCCAGTTTTTTATCGCCTCGTCCATCCATCCGGCGATGACCCGCATGTCTTCTTCCTTCATGCCCCGCGTCGTGAGCGGAGGCGTTCCGAGGCGAATGCCGGAGGGGTCGTAGGGCTTGCGCGGATCGTTCGGAACCGTATTTTTATTGACCGTAATTCCGGCTTTGTCGAGCGCTCTTTCCGCATCCGCGCCGCCGATACTCTTGTTCGTCAGGTCCGCGAGCAGCAGGTGGTTGTCCGTTCCTCCCGTGACGAGGTTGAATCCGCGCTCGGTCAGCGCCTCGGCCAAGGCCTTCGCGTTTTTGACGATTTGATGCGCGTACGTTTTAAATTCCGGTGCGGCCGCCTCCTTGAGGGCTACAGCGATTGCCGCCGTCTGATGGTTGTGCGGTCCGCCCTGGAGACCGGGGAACACGGCCCGGTCGATCATCGTTGGAAGATACTTACGCGACTTTTCGGGAGGTGCCTTCATGGGTTCCGACGGTTCACCGTTGCATAGGATCATGGCGCCGCGCGGGCCGCGGAGTGTCTTATGCGTGGTGGTCGTGATCACGTCGGCGAACCCGACGGGAGACGGATGTGCGCCGCCGACCACGAGCCCCGCGATGTGTGCGATGTCAGCCACGAGATACGCGTCCACCGACCGCGCGATCGTTTGTAGCTTCTCCCATTCGAAGATGCGCGGATAGGCCGTGGCTCCAACGAACAGGAGCTTCGGCTTTTCCTCCAAGACCTGCTTCGCGAGTGCGTCGTAGTCGATCCATCCGTCAGGGGAGGTCACGTATTGCACCGCTTGGTAGTACACGCCGGAAAAGTTGACCTTCCATCCGTGCGTCAAATGTCCTCCATAGGTGAGGTTCAATCCCATGAGCTTGTCTCCCGGCTCGAGGAGCGCAAAGCATGCGGCCATGTTTGCCGGCGATCCCGAGTACGGCTGCACGTTCGCGTGGGTCACCCCGAAGAGCGTCTTCGCCCGCTCGCGCGCCAGGTTTTCGATCACGTCGATGCAGGCATTGCCTCCGTAGTAGCGCTTGCCCGGGAAGCCTTCTGAGTACTTGTTTGTTCCCACGCTTCCCAGTGCCTCCAGTACCGCCCGCGAGACGACGTTTTCGGAGGGGATCATCTCGAGTCCCTCGCGCTCGCGCACAAGCTCGTTCTCGAGCGCTTGGGCGATTTCCGGGTCGGTTTTGGAAAGCGTGTGCATAGGAGCAAATGGGGAAGATAAGAAAAGTCCGAGTCATTGTAGGTGGTAGACATCGCTTTGACAAACGTTAGGACTGATTTTGAAGAAATATCTCGTGTTATAATGTCAGCGACTATGTTCGAAGGCCTGAAATCCATTCATTTCGTGGGCATTGGCGGGATCGGCACCTCGGCCCTGGCCAAGTTTTTCGTGCACCGCGGGCTGCGCGTCAGCGGGTCTGATCTTCAGGTTTCGGATACGACGGAGGAATGCCGGCGGATGGGTATGAAGATTTTTTCGGGGCATGCCGTCGGCAATGTTGGAGAAGGGGTCGAGTGTGTCATCTATTCTCCCGCCGTTTTGGAAACGAATCCCGAACGTGAGGAAGCGAAGCGCTGCGGTATTCCGCAGATGTCGTATCCTGAAGCCCTGGGAGAGCTGTCCAAGGAATACTCGACGATCGCGGTGTGCGGCACGAACGGCAAGAGCACGACCACCGCCATGCTCGGCCGGATCCTCGTCGAGGCGGGATACGACCCGACCGTCATCGTGGGCACGAAGGTTCCCGATTTTCCCGACGGTAACCTGCGTATGGGAAAGGGACGTTTTTTCCTTCTGGAAGCCTGCGAGTATCGCGAGCATTTCCTCCACCTGCATCCGGAGATGATCGTCTTAACGAACATTGAGGCGGATCATCTGGATTACTTCCGCGACCTGGCTCACATTTGCGCCACGTTTCAGGCGTTCGCCAACAAGCTCGCGGGGAAGGGGATGCTAGTGTGGAATGGGGGGGATCCGACATCGCGCGAGCTCCGCAAGGGAACCGCCGTGAGTTACGGATACGGGACTGACGCGGATTACGCGGGTTTCGATCGCAAGGCAGAATCAGGGCGTCAGCGCTTTTCGTTGCGCCGATCGACACCGGAGGAAGAACTTGGCTCAATCTCTTTGTCGGTCCCTGGCCTGTTCAATGTTCAGAATGCCCTTGCCGCGGCTGTTGCTGCCATGGAGTTGGGCGTGCCCGTGGAGACCGTGCGTCACGCGCTTGAGACGTTTCCGGGCGTCTGGCGACGCTTCGAGCGGGTGGGCACGTGGCACGAAGCCAAAGTCATCTCCGACTATGGCCACCATCCGACGGCGATTGCTCAGACGCTTGCCGGCGCGCGCGAGTTTTTCCCCGGTCGCCGGATCATCCTCTGCTTCCAGCCCCACCAGCATGCGCGCACCAAGGCGCTGTTCGACAGGTTCGTCGACGCCATCGCCCAGGCGGACGTCTCTGTCGTTCTCGAAATTTATGCGGTCGCGGGGCGCACCGAGTCCGACGACGTTTCCTCCAAGGACCTTGTCAGAGCGATCCATAGCCGTTTCCTAAGCGCCGCTTCCCATTACACCCCCGATCTCGACCACGCCGAGTCCGTCCTGCGTGATCTCGTCCGACCGGGCGACGTGCTTATCGTCCAAGGTGCGGGAGACGTCGACACGCTCGCGAGGAGGTTGGTTTGAAGGCAGGATGAGAGCCTCTGCCAAAAAGCGTCTCCTCCCCCTTGGTAAGGGGGAGGAATCGGTTTTCACACGGTTCGTCTCGCCTACACATCCTATGCCCGACATCACCTCACAACTTCAAACCCTCTTCGCCGACCGTCTCAAAGAGCACGAGCCACTGGCGAAGCATGTGCAGTTTCGCATCGGCGGACCGGCGCGGTGGTTGGTTGACGTGCGGACCGTTAGGGAACTACAGGAGGCGATCGGCGTCGCGGACGCGGCGGGCGTTCCTTGGTTCGTCATGGGCGGAGGTTCGAACACACTTCCGAGCGACGAGGGATTTTCCGGTCTCGTTCTGAAGCTTGCCATGCGACAGCATCGGATCGAGGGCACGGCGGTGACAGCCGAGGCAGGCGTCATTTCCGTCGCGCTCGCGCGCGCGACGGTGGAGGCGGGGCTCCAGGGATTCGAGTGGGCGATTTCGCTCCCCGGCACGATCGGCGGCGCGGTCCGCGGCAACGCGGGGTGCTTCGGCGGGGAGATGAAGGACGTGGTGGAGAGCGCGACGCTGCTTCGTAAAGGCGCCATCGTTGAGGTTCCAGCCGCCGAGCTGCGCTTCGGCTACCGCGAGTCCGCTTTGAAATGCTCCCGCGACATTGTCCTTTCTGCGTCACTGCGGCTGTCGGTCACGTCCGATCCGGCGGCTCTCAAGACGAAGATGGAAGGCATTCTTGCCAAGCGCAAGGCCAGTCAGCCCCTCCAGCCGGGTTCCGCAGGGTGCGCGTTCAAGAATTACGACGTGCGCGACACGGACGAGTTCGAGCGCCTGGCGCGGGACGCGGACGTGCCGGAAGCCATGCGGGCCTCCGGACGCCTGGCCGCTGGCTGGATCGTCGAGCAGCTTGATTTGAAAGGGACACGTATCGGCGGCGCGAAAATCAGTCGGGAGCACGGGAATTTCATCCTAAACACGGGCACAGCGACCGCCAGCGACATCGTCCAGCTTATCGCCCTCGTGAAGACCCGGGCGAGGAACCGATTTGGCATAACGCTTGAGGAGGAGGTACAATACGTTGGGTTTTGAGAGGGATTAGGTTGTTAGCCCTAATTACCTAACCCCCTAAACTAATCCCTTTCAGTTTATACAGACGATATGCGGATCATCTCCCTTAAGGCAACCAACATCGAATTGACCGATGCGATTACGAAGTACGTCGAGGAAAAGGTCGGGTCGCTGGAGAAGCTCGTCCAGGACTTCGAGCCGGCGGCCGAGTTGAGCGTCGAGGTGGGAAAAACGACCCGCCATCACGCCAAGGGTCCCTACCTGAGCGCGGAAATGATGCTCCAGATTCCCGGCGAGCTTCTGCGTGCCACGGAAGAGGCGGAGGACCTATACGCTGCGATCGATCTCGCGCGCGACGCCCTGCGCCGCCAGATCATCGAGCGCAAGGAACGGCTCATCGACAAGACCCAGAACGCGACGCGTCCGGATAAGGAATAAACGAAATGGCTTACCCAACTGTCACGATCCATGCCGAAAAATCCGCGAACGCCGTGTTTCGTCATCCGTGGATCTTCTCCGGCGCCATTGCCGAGAAGGAGCCGGGAGCGGTCCATGGGTCACTCATTACTCTGCGCGATCCCAAGGGGCGCGTGCTCGGAACAGGAACCTTTTCCGCGACGTCCTCCATCGCCGTCCGCCTGCTCGATTTCGGAGAAGCCACAATCGACGCCGCCTGGCTCGTCTCCCGCTTCCGCGAGGCCGACCAGCGCCGCCGACTCATGGGATACGGTCCGGGAACCGACACCGACACCGACGGCTACCGCGTCGTCTTCGGGGAGTCCGACGGCATGCCGGGTCTCGTCGTCGACCGCTATGGCGACGTCCTCGTCGTCCAGATCGCGACCGCGGGCATGGACGCGCTCCGCGACGCGATCATCGTCGCGCTACAGGATGTCTTCGCTCCCCGCGCGATCGTCGAGCGGAGCGACCTGTCCGCGCGCAAGGACGAGAAACTGGGAGACGTTGTCCAACTGCTGGCGGGAAACGATCCCGGCCTCGTTCCGTTTCACGAGCACGGCCTGGCCTTCCAAGCGGACGCGGTCCGCGGCCAGAAGACCGGCTTCTTTCTCGACCAGAAGGACCTGCGCCAGGCCGTTCGGACGCTGGCCAAGGACCGTCGGGTGCTGAACCTCTTTTCCTATTCCGGAGCCTCAGGCATCGCTGCCATGCAAGGTGGAGCCGTTCGTGTTCACAATGTCGATGCGTCCGAGCCCGCCCTCGAAGGATGCCTCTCCCAGGCGCGTTTGAACGGCATCGCGGAGGACGCGTTTACCACCGAGCAGGCGGACGTGTTCCAATGGCTCGGCTCACAGGAGGGCTCGTACGGCATAGTCGTCGCCGACCCGCCCGCCCTCATCAAGTCGGCCAAGGACGCCGAGGAGGGGAAGAAGGCCTACCACTTCCTGAATCGTGCCGCTATCCGTCTCGTCGAGAACGGAGGCATCCTCGTGACCTCCAGCTGCTCCCGCTTCCTCCCCGAAGAGGACTTCGCCTTCATCCTGCGCCGCGCTTCGATCCAGGCCGGCAAGCGCCTTTCCATCCTGAAAACTATTCATCAGAGTTCGGATCATCCGCTCTCCATCTACTTTCCCGAGGCGGAATACCTGAAGAGCTTCGTGTGCGAAGTGCGACCGTTGTAGCGGCCGGCACCGCCCTCCCTGCGGCCGACCCGTCGAAGCTGACTCTCACGATCGATCTCGACGTCCTGTGGCGGGTCCTGCTTGCCGTCCTCGTCGCGGTTTGCGTCATCGCGGCCTTTGTAAAGATCCGTAATCTTCTCCGTCGCATGATCCGGCGTTTCGCCTGGCGGAAGTCTCGGACGCTCACGCCCGAAATCGCGAAGCGGCGGTGGACGGCGATCGAGTCGATGGCCGCTTCCGGGGATCCGTCATCGTTTCGCCTGGCCGTCGTCGAAGCTGACAAGCTGCTCGACGACTGCCTGACCTCGCTCCTCATGCCCGACACGACGTTTGCCGAACGGTTGAAGTTCGCCGCATCCTCGATTGATGGACGATCATGTCCATCGCCCCGCTTTTTTGTCCAGTTCCGTTCCACGTGGGGGCCGGCCGGTGTGTTTCGCCTGGCCAGCACAACAAGGAGGTACAGATTCGTAATTCACCCCCAGGCAGTTTCATGTATGCCCGACATTCTCAAGATGATTTTTGGCGATCCGAACAAGAAGATGGTGGAAGACCTCCGTCGCCAGGTGGAAAAGATCAATGCCCTAGAGCCCGGTGTCCAGGCGCTTTCGGACGAGCAGCTGAAGGCGAAGACGTTGGAATTCAAGGACCGCCTGGCCAAGGGCGAGACGCTCGACAACCTGCTGCACGAGGCGTTCGCCGTCACCCGCGAGGCTTCCAAGCGCCAGCTTGGACAGCGGCACTTCGACGTGCAGCTCATGGGAGGCATTGTGCTCCACCGGGGAGGCATCGCCGAGATGCGCACGGGAGAAGGGAAGACGCTGACGGCGACTTCGCCCTTGTATTTGAATGCCTTGGAAGGCGGAGGATGCCACCTGGTCACGGTCAACGACTACCTGGCGCGGCGCGATGCGGTATGGATGGGGCAGGTGCTGTACGCGCTCGGCCTGTCCGTCGCCTGCGTACAGCATGAGGGTGGCTTCGTTTACGATCCTGCCTATAAGCATTCGGAACAGGCCGAGGAGGCGGCCCATGACGCGGCCCGCGACACGACGGGCTCGTTCCGCGTCCACATGGATTTCCTCCGTCCCGTCAGCCGCAAGGACGCCTATGCGGCTGACGTCACCTATGGCACGAACAACGAGTTCGGCTTCGACTACCTGCGCGACAACATGGTCTCGCGCCTCGGGCAGATGGTGCAACGTCCGCTCCGGTTCGCGATCGTCGACGAGGTCGACTCGATTTTGATCGACGAGGCCCGTACCCCGCTCATCATTTCTGCTCCCGCTGAGGAATCGAACGAGCTCTACTACCGCTTCGCGACGATCGTGAAGACCCTGAACGAGAAGGAAGACTACAACGTCGACGAGAAGATGCGCGCCTCGGCGCTGACGGAGGCGGGCATCGGGAAGATCGAACGCGCGCTCGGCATCGAGAACCTCTACGCGCAAGGCGGCATCACGCTCATCCACCACGCCGAGCAGGCCCTCCGGGCCCATGCGCTCTTCAGGATCGACCGCGACTATGTCGTGAAGGAGGGGCAGGTTCTGATCGTCGACGAGTTCACCGGCCGTCTCATGCATGGCCGGCGCTATTCCGAGGGGCTCCACCAGGCCATCGAGGCCAAGGAGGGCGTCGCGATCCAGCGCGAGAGCGAGACGCTCGCGACGATTACGTTTCAGAATTACTTCCGCATCTACAAGAAGCTCGGCGGCATGACGGGAACGGCCGCGACCGAGGCCGAGGAGTTCAGCAAGATCTACAACCTCGAGGTCACGAGCATTCCTCCGAATCGCGAGAACCGTCGCACCGACCTCGCCGACCGCGTTTACAAGAACGAGGCCGGCAAGTTTGTTGCGGTCGCCCGCGAGGTGAAGCGCCTACACGAGAAGGGCCAGCCGGTCCTGCTTGGCACGATCTCGATCGAGAAGAACGAGCTCCTGAGCCAGCTGCTCGCCAAGGAAGGCGTGCCCCACAATATGCTCAACGCCAAGAACCATGAGAAGGAAGCCGAGTTCATCGCCCAGGCCGGGCGGCGCGGCGCCGTCACGCTCGCCACCAACATGGCGGGACGTGGCGTCGACATCATCCTTGGCGGCAATCCCCCGGACGCCGAGGAAACAAATCAGGTCCGCGAGCTCGGGGGCCTGTTCGTGATCGGCACCGAGCGCCACGAGTCCCGCCGCATCGACAACCAGCTGCGCGGGCGCGCGGGGCGCCAGGGGGACCCCGGCAACACCCAGTTCTACATCTCGATGGAGGACGACCTCATGCGCATCTTCGGGTCGGACCGCGTGCGCCGCATGATGGACGCGCTCGGCATTCCCGACGACGAGCCGATCGAGGCCAAGATGGTCAGCGCCTCGATCGAGAAGGCCCAGCACCGCGTGGAGGGCCACCACTTCGATACGCGCAAGCACCTTCTTGAGTACGACGACGTCCTGAACAAGCACCGCGAGCTCCTTTACGGCCGCCGCCGGGAGATCTTAGAGGCCGCCGAGGACGCGAATACGGAGTCCCTGAAGCCGAAAATTTTGGAAGTCATTGAGGATGAAATCGAGCAGATTGTCCTGTTCCACACGAGCGAGACTTCCGCCCCGAGCGCCGACAAGCCGTCTGACGGGGATTGGAATACCAAGGAAATCGTCGAGGTCGTCCAGGCCATGGTGCCCCTCTCCGAGGAAGGGAAGAAGGCGCTCGAGGTCACTGCCGTCAAAAGCGACTCTGACAAGCTCCATGCGGCTGAGCAACGAACCCGCATCATCGAGGCCGTCATGAAGAGCGTGCACGAGGCTTACGCGCATGTGGAGCAGAAGGCCGGCGAGCGCTCCCGCCTCAAGGATCTCGAGCGGAACGTGATCGTTCGTGCCATGGATCGCCTGTGGATCGACCACTTGGCCGCGATGACCCAGCTCCGAACCGGTATCGGGCTGCGCGGCTACGGCCAGCAGGATCCGCTCGTTGAGTACAAAAAGGAGGCCTTTGGCATGTTCAACCGCCTGCTCGTCGCCATCAACGAGGAAATCGCCAACAACTTCTTCAAGGTCGCCACGCACGCCATCCAAGCCGAGGAAGCCGCCATCATGGGCAAGTCCCTCCTCGAGCGCGCCGGCGTCGTCCTAACCGGCGCCCAAAAAACCCTCGGCGCCGAACCGTCCGCTCCCGCTTCCGGTTCCGCATCAGCTTCCGACAAAGTCGGACGGAACGACGACTGTCCCTGTGGTTCGGGTAAGAAGTACAAGAAGTGTCATGGAAAATAGTCTCATAACTATGGAGGAACTGCTCATCCCTCGCCACGGTGGGTATCGCAAACTGCTGTCTTTCCAAACAACAACGATTGTTTATGATCTGACAGTTGATTTTTGCAATCGTTTTGTAAAGGAGTACCACATGAAGGATCAAAAAGTTCAAGCTGCACGTTCGGGAAGGTAAAATGAGACTGTAGAAAAATATTTTTCGAAATGACATTCTGCGGAATCAACAGAATACAAGGCCGTATTTG
>JACQWJ010000018.1 GCA_016209325.1 Candidatus Uhrbacteria bacterium | reverse complement strand
GAAGAGGAGGCCGTCTCCGACACATCTTCCGACGAAGAGGCTTCGACCGAAGAAGCTGCTTCCGAGGAGGCCGTGTCTGAAGAGGCTGCCTCCGACGAGTCGGCTGCTGCCGAAGAGGAGGCCGTCTCCGACACATCTTCCGACGAAGAGGCTTCGACCGAAGAAGCTGCTTCCGAGGAGGCCGTGTCTGAAGAGGCTGCCTCCGACGAGTCGGCTGCCTAATCGGCTTCCGACATGCACAAAGCAGAGACCGTTCTGGCCTCTGCTTTTGCGTTTGTCGGGCCGATCGGGTCCTGGGGATGAATCGCGTTTGCAGTGTGCTTCCGTTTTCGATAGAATAGGCGTGCTATTCAACCTGTTTCCTATGGCCATTGAGTCCAAGATGCGCCGCCCCTTGTTTCCTTCGCTCGGAGAAGGAACAGAAGCGGCTCCAAAGAAGAAACGGCCGTGGCTCGTTCCCCTCATCGTCATTCTGGTGGCGGTTGCGGCGGGAGGAGGATACGCATGGTTTCGGAAAGGTGTGGAAGGAGACATTCTCACGGCTCTTTCGGACGAACGGCAAGCGGGCGCTCGAGATGAACCGTTTCAAGCCGTCTTTCTCGATAACGGACAAGTCTACTTCGGCACGTTGTCCGAACGTTCGGAGGACTTTTACCGACTGTCGAACATCTACTACCTGCGATTTCGGCAAAATCCCCAATTAGGAGATGCCGTTCCTCAGACGGATGCGGATTTCTCCCTCGTGAAGCTCGGAAACGAAGTGCATGGCCCCGAAGATTTCATGGATATAAGTAAGGATCACATCCTGTTTATCGAAGACCTGAAGGCGGATTCCAAGGTCACCCAAGCCATTTCCGATTATCTCAACAAGAAATCTCCGTAATTCCTCATTTACATTCACCCTGTGTCTCCGCGTATGGAACTCTCTTCCTCTCGTGCCGCCGCGTCCGTGCCGCTTCGTAGAAAAAAGACTCCCATGGGGCAGGCCGGGATCTACCAGGCCGTCACGCGTTGGTCCCTTGGCATCTTGTTTTTTCTCCTCCCGTTGTTTTTCCTCCCCGCGACCGTTGACGCGTTTGAAGTGAACAAGCAGACTCTGTTCGTCATTCTGACGTCGGTGGCCCTCCTGTCGTGGCTGGGATCGATGGTGGTGGAAAAGCGTCTGTCGTTCCGCGCGGGCTGGATCAACCTGGGACCGCTTCTGATCGTCGTCGGCGCCTTGGTTTCCTCCATTTTTTCCCTGGCCGGGTATCAGACATGGGTTGGCCAGGCGGTTCAGGAGTACACGAGCTTTTTGACGCTTGCCATGTCCGCCGTTCTGTTTTACGTCCTCGTCAATACCGCACATGAGCCCCGCGTCCAACGGAATCTCTTCGTGGCACTTTTGGCTTCTGGAGCGCTGGCGGGACTTGTCACAGTCCTTGTGGTCTTTGGTGTGCCTCTTCCCATGGGTCTTGGAGAGATCCGCGGATTCAATACTATTGGCACAATTAACGCGTTTGTTACGTTCTTGACCGTCGTGACCTGCCTGGGCATCGGTTGGTGGTTGGGAGGCAAAAAGGGCGAGGAGAACCTGCTACCGGAAGGGTGGCAAGGGAACGCACTTCGCGGCCTTATTGCCTTTATCGGAATCGTGACTCTGCTCCTGTTGTTGGCGATTGATTTTTGGGTCTTCTGGGTGATCGCCATGTTCGGCATGGTTCTTCTGCTCGCTTTCGCCTTCCTGCAACAGGGAGAGCTTGGCAAGACCAACCGTTTTACGCTTCCTCTCCTGTTTCTTCTGGTAGCCGTCCTGTTTCTCTTCCTGCCTTCCCCTCTGCGTTTGAATCTCCCTGTTGTCGTGAGCCCGAGCTATGGCGCCAGCTGGAACTTGACGACCAGCGTTTTGAAGGAAAGCCCGCTGCGCCTGGCCTTCGGTTCCGGACCCGGGACATTCGCGTACGATTACACCAAATACCGCTCCGAATCGTTGAATGCCGGCAATTTTTGGAGCGTGCGTTTTGACCGTGCGAAATCCCATATTCTGACCACAGTGACAACGTTTGGCGTTGTTGGCGGTTTGCTCTGGGTGCTGTTCGTGGTTGCGGTTGCCTTGAAGGCGCTGGCCCGGCTCCTGAAGGAACGCGACCATGCCGATTGGAAGATAACCTATGCCACGTTCGGCGCATGGGGCGCGTTAGTCTGCTCCCTCGTTCTGTACTCCTCCAACATGACCTTCCAGTTTCTGTTTTGGGCACTGACGGGACTCCTCGTGGCGCAGGTTGCGCGCGGGGTGAAGGAAACGGATTTTGGACGCTCTCCCAAGCTTGGTCTTGTCTTCTCTTTTGGGTTCATGGTGGTAGCGATTGGGGTCCTCACGACGTTGTTTGTCACCGGCCAACGGTATGCCTCAGAAATCGCCTACGCCCAGGCCGTGCGTCTGGATCGCGCCCAAGCACCTGCTGTGCAGATCATTCAGAAGATGGGTCGGGCGGTGTCGTACAATAGTTTGTCGGACGTGTATTACCGGAATTTGAGCCAAGCCCTCCTGAAACGGACGCGCGAAGTGATCGCTGAGGCGCAAGCCGCGGCTGGTGAGGGTGGGCAGATCGCTCCGGAACAGTCGCAACAGATCCAGCGGTTGGTCGTGGCCGCGGTCAATGCTTCCAAGCGTGCCACGGATTTGGCCCCCAATAACGTTTCCAACTGGGTGGTGCGTGCCAACGTGTACCGCGATGTCATGTCGTTCGTCAGCAAGGCTGAGGATTTTTCGGCGGCCTCGTACGAGCAGGCCGTCAAACTTGAGCCTGCCAATCCGGCCAACCATGTTAACTTGGGCCGCTTGTACCTCGCGATCGGCGATCGCGCGCGTTCCCTGAAGGCGTCTGAGAACGCTGAACTGGCCAAAACAGCGGTCGAGTCCGAACAGAAGACGCTGGCGTCCGCGGAAGAGATCTTGCTCCGTGCCATCGCCCTCAAACCGGATTACGCCCCTGCCCATTACTATCTGGCGGGTGTGTTCGAGCGTCAGGGTCGCCTCCCGGAGGCCGTGGCCCGCATGGAAGCGCTCCGCAATTACAGTCCGACCGACATTGGACTGGGTTTTCAGCTTTCCATGATGTACCTCCGCATCCAGAATTACGACGCGGCGCGCGCCGAGCTCGAGCGTTTGGTGAAAATCTCTCCCAATTACTCGAACGCGCTTTGGTATCTGGCCTCCGTGTATGAAATCAAAGGAGACCTCCAAGCCGCGCTGAAGCAGGTGGAAAAGGTGGCGGAATTGAATCCCGACAACGCCCTCGTGCAAGTTCGCCTGCAGAAATTGAGGGCCGGAGAACTGACCACTCGCATTCCTCAACCGGTTGAGGAAGGAAATGAAGAAGCCGCCACGTCCGTCGAGGGCGGAGAAGTCGTTTCGGATGCATCAGCTCCCGCGGAGGAAGGAGTGGAAGGCGTGCCGGCCGAAGAAGAGGACTTGGTCGACCAACAGTAATCAGACAAAAACACGCCGGTTTCCCCGGCGTGTTTTTTGATCCGTATCCGTTCCAGGCATCGGCGAGAGCAATTGCTCTCGCCGATGGATTCTGTTAGTGTTTCATGGTTTCGAGCACGGCCGGGATGAGGACTTTTTCTACCTGTACCAACCCATGGTCCTCAAAATGCATGCGTGCTTCCGTCTGGGTGCCTGTGGGATGGAATGCAGCGGCGAGCCTGAGGGCGTCAAACGGGCGTTCGGCACGGATGACTGCCTGGATGCCGTGGTCGCTTGTCTCGTAGAGGAGAACGGCGACCGTGGCTTGGGGTGAGCTCGAAATGAGCTCGTCGACGATATCCTCCAGGTCTTCCTCTTCCGCGCCCGCATGCAGGAAGTCCTGCCGGGACAGCAAGGACCACACGAGACTCATGGCTGGGTCACTTTTGAGTCGCGCGAGCGCGCGGCCCCAGAGCCGCAGGGTGTGCACCGACCGCGTACGATAGAGGCTGCGCACGATGTCGTCCCGTCGCGCGCCCTGTCCCATGAGGCGGCTGGCCGCCTGGAGCGTCTTCGGCGTGACGCCCGCCGTCTTGAAGCTCTTGGTTTTCGCGATCATCCCCGTCAGAAGGGCTGTTGCCGTCTCCTCGTCGATGAGCGTGGGGTCCATCGCCTCGATGAGGTCGTGGCAGACTTCCCCGCAGGCCGAGGCCGTGACGTCCACCACGTTCAGGTGGCCGAAATGCTCGTTGGCGGGCGAGTGGTCGATGTTGACGATGGGGGTGCGGTAGAAGAAGTCGGGTTGCTGCTCGTAGAGGTGGGCGCAGGCCTCAAGGTCCGCACCTCCGACGCAGATGAGGAGGTCGTAACGGTATTCGGAGGTGGAGATGCGTACATCATGTGCTGCCCAGAACCCCTGGTTCGGGGTGAGCGACAGGAGCAGGCGCCCGTCGCGCTCCTCCTTCGCGATGTCCTGCACCCGTGTCTTTGACACGTCGATGTCGATGACCAGCTTCCGGAGGTGGGGAAGCTCGCTGCGGACCCGCTCATGGTCCTTCAGAAAATGCAGCGCGGCCGGCGTCGGTCCGTCCGCGGCTACAATGTCGGCCCGTTTCCCGATCTTGTCCATGAGGCGCGCCAACCCCAAGGCGGAGGCGTATCCGTCTGCGCCTGCCCCGCGGGGAATGACGAGCAGGGGGTTAGAACTCCGCCGGATCGACTCGAGGACTTGTTGTGTCTGTTTCAGGGCCATGCAATGCCTTCCTTCCCGCTCAGGCAGAAAGAGGATGTGAGACCTTTGCAAAACTGCGTCTTTTCGTCTCACGGGCACCCGTCGACCCCACTCAACGTAGGATTACCTACGTTTCCTGGGGCTCGACAGCCCGTTCAACGAAAATCCATCAGTTTTTCAAAGGTCTCATGTCTTTATAAGAGAGGAATCATACGGAAAGCCCAGCTCCCCGTCAAGTTGTATTTCTCTTGTCGTTTCAGCCCTTTTTCGATACACTGCCCCCGACTATGCCTTCCCCCCAGCTCCCCTCCGACATGCCCAAAGCCTACGATCCGGCCCAGGTTGAGGACGCTGTTTATCAGGCCTGGCTCGACAGCGGATACTTTTCTCCAGATAACCTGCCGGGAGAGCGCGCAGAATCTTTTTGCACGGTGTTTCCCCCGCCGAACGTGACAGGTGTCTTACATTTGGGCCATGCCTTGGAGAACGCGCTCATGGACGCCATGGCGCGCTACCAGCGCTTGCGTGGGAAAAAAGTGCTGCTCGTGCCGGGCACAGACCATGCTGCATTGCCGACTCAGGCCAAGGTGGAGAAGCTTCTCATCAAGGAAGGGATGGAAAACCCCCGAAAGGAGCTGGGGCGCGAAGGGTTGGTGGCAAAGATCCGGGAGTTTGCCGAACAATCCCGGTCAACGATTTTGAATCAGGTGCAAAAGATGGGGACAAGCTGTGATTGGTCGCGTCTCGCGTATACGTTTGACGATCAGCGCAACGTGGCGGTCAAAGAGCTGTTTTGCCGAATGTATGCGGATGGCCTGATTTACCGCGGCTACCGCGTCGTGAACTGGTCCGTGAAGGGGCAATCGACGTCCTCCGATGACGAAATTGAGTATGTCGAGCGTCCGGCAAAGCTGTACACATTCAAATACGGTCCGGATTTTCCAATTACGATCGCCTCGACGCGTCCGGAGACGAAGTTGGGAGATACGGCCGTGGCTGTGCATCCGGCCGATGTGCGTTATCAATCCTATATAGGAAAGACGTTTACAGTTGACGTGGGCGCGTTGAAGCCGCTTGAAATCAAAATCATCGCGGACGAGGGAGTCGACCCGGCTTTCGGGACCGGTGCCTTGGGCGTGACCCCCGCGCACAGTCCGATCGATTTTGCGATGTACGAGAAGCAGAAGGCAAAGAGCGACCCGATCGCGCTTATTCCCGTCATCGGCCAAGACGGCAGGATGACGGAAGCTGCCGGACCCGCCTATGCCGGACTGACCACAGAAGAGGCGCGCGAAAAATTCGTTGTGTGGTTGTCTGCACATAGCCTGCTTGAAAAGGAAGAGGAGATCGTGCAGAACGTAGGCACATCCGACCGGTACGGTGACGTCATCGAGGCTATTCCCATGACTCAGTGGTGGCTTGATGTCACAAAGGTCATTCCGAGCCGCGGCAAGAGTCTCCGCGACCTCATGCGCGAAGCGGTGACCACTGGTCTCGATGGTGATCCTGCCAAAAAGGTGACGATCACTCCCGATCGGTTTACCAAGATGTATCTTGAGCGCGTGGAAAATCTCCGCGACTGGTGTTTGTCGCGTCAAATTTGGTGGGGCCACCGCATTCCGGCGTGGTACCACGGCGATGAGATGCGCGTAGGAGTCGAGGCGCCGGAAGGCGAGGGATGGGAACAGGATCCCGACACGCTCGACACCTGGTTCAGCTCGGGTTCCTGGACGTTCTCGACCCTCGGTTGGCCGAACCAGACGCAAGACCTCAAGGAGTTCCATCCAACGACCTGGATCCAGATGGGGTATGAGATTTTATATCTTTGGCTCATGCGCATGATTCTCATGAGCGCGTATGCCTTGGAAGAGGTTCCGTTCAAGGATGCCTACATCCACGGCATCTTGCGCGACCAGCACGGCAAGAAGTTTTCCAAGTCTTCCGGAAACGGCATCGATCCCATTGAGGTCATCAACCAGTATGGCTGCGATGCCCTGCGTTTGAGCGTCATGATGAGCATTTCGCCCGGAAACGATTCCCGCTATTACACGGAAAAGATTGAAAGCGGCCGCAACCTCGTGAATAAAATGTGGAACATCTCACGTTTCGTTTTAACGAGCGTAGAAGACGTAAAACGGGTGGAACAGGCGGAAGCAAAGACGCTTGCGGATCGTTGGATCCTGTCCCGGTTTAGCGGCGTGACGGAAAAAGTGACCATGCTGTTTGAGCGGTACGATTTTTCTCTTGCCACCGAAGTTTTGCGCGACTTCACATGGAATGAATTCGCGGACTGGTATCTCGAAATTGCTAAGATCCAGCGTGCGAACCCAGACCTGCAAAAAAATACGGACGCGATCCTGCTGTTCGTCTTGGAGCGCCTGCTCGTCCTGTGGCATCCGTTCATGCCGTTCGTGACCGAAGAGGTGTGGAAGCGCTTCGGCGCGGATCTGCCCCTCATCGTCCAGCCGTGGCCGGAGACGAGCACGCTCGTCCGTCCGGACGCGGAAGCGGAAGCCGCGTTTGAAACCGTTCAACAGCTCGTTACGGCCGTCCGCAACCTGCGCGCGGAGTACAAGGTCGAGCCGTCACGGGAAGTCAGTCTCATCGTTCAGACGAATTCGCCTGCGCTCGTCGAGGAGCAAGCTGAAATTATCCGCCATTTGGCGCGTGTCGGTTCGCTTGAGGTACGGACCGAGGGAGAGAAGCTTCCTGATGCGGCCTCCGCGGTCGTCGGCGGTATGCAGGTCTACCTGCCCCTGGCTGGGCTCGTCGACGCTATTAAGGAGCGGCAGCGACTCGAGAAGGAGCTGGAGAGCGCGGCAACCTACGTCTCGAGCCTCGAAGCGAAGTTAGCCAATGCCGAGTTTGTGTCCAAGGCCCCCGCGTCCGTGGTCGATGACATGCGTCGGAAGCGGGAAGAGGCAGCGGCCAAGGCCGCGGCTTTGGCGGAACAGCTGAAGAACCTATGAACGTAAACACGGATCCCCGGGCGGTGGAAGAGCTGCTTTCGCGCGGCGTGGACGAGGTGATCGTGAAGGATCATCTGCGCCGACGCCTGCTGTCAGGCGAGCAGCTTCGGGTTAAACTCGGCATCGACCCTACGAGCCCCAACCTGCATATCGGACGCTCCATTCCTCTGCTAAAGCTGCGTGACTTTCAGGAACTCGGACATCAGGTCGTGTTTATCGTCGGTGACTTTACCGGCGTGATCGGCGACACTTCAGACAAGGACAGCGAACGCCCCATGCTCGAGCGTGAGCGTATTGCCGAGAACATGCGGGGTTACGCCGCCCAGGCCGGAAAAATCATTGATCTTGAGAAATGCGAGGTGCGCTTCAATAGCGAATGGTTGGAGAAGCTGAGTTATCGCGAAATCGGCACCCAGGCCGACTGCTTTTCGCTCGCGGAATTCGCGGCGCGCGAAAATATTCGCCGCCGCCTGGACGCGGGCACGCGTGTTTCACTTCGCGAGCTCCTCTATCCCCTTATGCAGGGTTATGACTCGGTCGCGATCCGGGCCGACGTCGAGATCGGCGGAACCGACCAGCGGTTCAACCTGCTTGCCGGACGGGCGCTCCAGGAGGCCTATGGGCAGAAGCCTCAGGACATCGTTATGAACCCGCTTATCGAAGGCACCGACGGACGCAAGATGAGCTCAAGCTGGGGCAACACGGTCAACCTGACGGCGGAGCCGGACGACATGTTCGGCAAGCTCATGACGATTCCGGACGCGCTCATCGTCAAGTACTTTACGCTCGTGACCCGCGTGTCCTTGGAAACGGTGCGGGAATACACCGCGCGGCTTGAGGCGGGTGTGAATCCGCGGGATGCGAAGGCAGATTTGGCCTTTGAAATCGTGCGCATGTACCACTCGGACGTGCTAGCGGAGAAAGCGCGCGGACACTTCGACCGCCTGTTCAAGGACCACGGGGTTCCGGAAGACGTTCTTGAACACCGCCTGTCCGCCCCGAAGATGGGTATCGTCGACGTTCTCGTCGAAACCGGCCTGGCTCCTTCGAAGGGAGAGGCGCGGCGCCTCATCGACGGCGGCGGGGTCAAGGTCGCCGGCGAGACGGTGTTTTCCTATGATTTCGAGATGGTTCCGGATGCCGACGGAGTCCTTATCCAGAAAGGCAAGCGGTTTTTCGTCAAAGTTACACACGGCTGATATGCCCGCCCTCACGGATGCGAAACAGGAGGCCGTGCGCCTTCTCAAGGCCGCGCTCGGCAAGCAGTACACGCCGGTCGTCGACGATTTGGAGACTCCCCCGGATCGCGCGCTCGGCGACCTCGCGTTTCCCTGCTTTACGCTTGCTAAGGGTCTCAAGCGGAACCCCGCGGAGCTCGCGGTCGAGATCGCGGCCAAAGTCGAGACCGGCGGCCTTATCCGGAAGGCGGAAGCCAAGGGGCCGTACGTGAATTTTTCCATTCAGACATCCATGTTTGCCGACTCGGTGCTCTCGGAGATCGCGTCCCGCAAGGGGGAATACGGCACGGCAGAGGCCGCGAATGGCAAACGCGTGCTTGTGGAATACGCCCAGCCGAATACGCACAAGGAAATTCACGTGGGTCACCTTCGTAATTTTTTCATCGGCCACGCCGCCGTCCTTCTCCTGAAGGCGGCCGGCTATGAGGTGATTCCGGCCACTTACATCAACGACCTCGGCATGCACGTGGCCAAGTGCCTGTGGGATCTTAAGAAGTTCCACACGGGAGAGCCCGTCCCTGCGGGAAACGCCGAACGCGTGGTGTTGCTTGGCAGGGTGTATGCCGAAGCCACGGCGGCCGCGGAGGCCGACCCCGCGGCCAAGGAGGATATTTCCAAGATTTTTCAGGACTTGGAGGCCGGACGCGGGCCGTATCTCGTTCTATGGAAAAAGACCCGCAAGTGGTCGCTCGACGAGATGAAGGGCGTGTTTAAAGAGGTCGGACTGTCGTTCGACGTATGGTATTTCGAGTCGGATCTCATTCCCGCGGCCCACGCCCTTGTCGCCGACTTCAAGCGTAAAGGGATCGCTGTCGACAGCCAGGGCGCGGTCATCGTCGACCTAGAGGCGGAAGGGTTGGGCGCCAACCTGCTCGTCCGTTCCGATGGCACTCTCCTTTACAACGCCAAGGACTTGCCGCTCGCCCTGAAAAAAGAGGAGGATTTCCATCCGGACCGCAGCGTCTACGTGGTCGACAACCGGCAGTCGCTCGCCCTGCGCCAACTGTTCGCGACGCTCCGGCGCGCGGGGTTTCAGAAGGACCTGGTCCACCTCGCGTACGACTTCGTCACCCTGAAGGAGGGCGCCATGTCCTCCCGCAAGGGCAACATCATCCGCTATCAGGAATTCCGCGACGCCATACTCGAACGCGCCCGGACCGAAACACGTGCGCGCCACGCGGATTGGAGTCCGAAGAAGGTCGAGCGCACGGCGCGCGCCGTCGCGTTCGCCGCCCTGCGCTTTGGCATGCTCCGCCAGGATCCTGCCAAGCCGATCCTGTTCGACATGGACGAGGCCCTATCATTCGACGGGTTTACGGGTCCCTATCTCCTCTACACGCTCGCCCGCGCCAAATCCATCTTGCGCAAGGCGCGCGGGCGCAAGGTGGCGATCGACGGCCGGAAACTCGTGACGCCCTCGGAGCATCGCCTGGTCCTTACGCTCGCCCAGTACCCCTCCGTCGTGTTTGAGACAGCCCAGGATTTCCGCTTCGATCGTATCGCTCAGTGTTTGTTCGACCTGTCCAAGGCCTTTTCCGAGTTCTACCAGGAAGTCCCCGTCCTTCAGTCGGGAGCGGACGTCGCGACGGTCGGGGCGCGGTTGGTGCTCGTCAAAGCCGTGGTGCAGGTTCTCGAAAACGGCCTGACGCTCCTCGGTCTACCGACCGTCGACGAAATGTGAACCGGCCGCGCGCAGCCGCGCAGCTTTTGACGGGTTCCGCCGGACTCCTTACACTCAGTAAAACACTATGTATGTCCATGTTTAATCGCACAGGATCGTCTGAATCGGATGCGGCTCTTTCTCCGGGGAGCACCGTCATTGCTCAAGGAGTCAAAGTCGAGGGGGATTTTGCGAGCGAGGGGGATGTCATTATCGAAGGGGAAGTGAAGGGAACGGTGAAGGCTGCCCAGCACCTCCGCGTCGGCCCAGCCGCCAAGATCCACGCGGACGTCTCGGCCCGCGACGCGGTCATCGCGGGGGAGGTCAGAGGTAATCTCGTTGTAGCCGAACGTCTGGAGCTTCTCGAAACATCCCAGGTGCATGGAGATATTCAGACGGCGATTTTGTCCGTTTCACCCGGTGCCCGCATCAACGGGCGCGTGGTCATGGACCCCGCCGAGTCGGTGCTGCCGCGGGAGGCCTGATCCCGCCGTCTGTAAGCGTTCTTTCCCCGTTTCCATTATGTACCTCTACGTCTACGACGAGTCCGCCCAGGAACGCCCGCACGCCAAGGAGGTGCTACAGATTGAGCATCGTCTGGCGGACCTCGGCATCGCCGGGAAGGCGGCCCACCTTGGCCTCTTCAAGCAGGTGGACGATTTTATTCGCCAGGAGGCCAAGCGGGGTGCAACGACGGTGGTCGCGGTCGGCAACGACCGTACGGTGCAGCGCCTGCTGTCCACCCTGCTTGATGTCGGACTCGTCTTCGGCCTCATTCCGCTCGGTCCCGACAACCAGATCGCGCGCGTGCTCGGTATTCCCGCGGGTGTCGTCGCCTGCGACGTCCTGTCGGCACGCATGACAGCCGTGGTTGATGTGGGTGTCTTGAACGACAAGCGCTTTCTGCGCGAAGTCCACCTCCCCCACGCGCCGGCGGAAATCGTGTGCGAGGGCGCGTATCGAGTGATTCCGGACGGTAACGGGTCCGTCACGATTCGTAACCTGTCGCAGGCCGGCGCTTCCGGTTCTGATGTTGCCCCCCAGGACGGACGTCTGGAAGCCATCATACGCGTTCGTGGTCATGCCGGCAGCCGCTTCGGCCGCGCTGGTTCTCGTTTCGTCGAAACGCGCATTTCGTTCCGATCGCTGACTATGCGTCATCCGGATTCCCTGCGCTTGCTCGTCGACGGCGTTGAGACGGAGGGCACGCGCTGGGAAGTGGGTGTCGAGCCGGGGGCCCTGAAAGTCATCACGGGCAAGGACCGCCTGTTCCTCTCCCCTTGATTTTTTCCCCCGTTCCCGATACCATCTGTTCGCGAATCAATGCGGACGTGGCGGAATTGGTATACGCGCTAGCTTGAGGGGCTAGTGCCTGCAAAGGCTTGGGAGTTCGAGTCTCCCCGTCCGCACCAGCCGTCGTCCCGCCAAGGCGGGACTATGGCCGGCAAGCCAGGAAAATTCAGAAATCAGGATAAAAACGGCGGAAAGCCGTTTTTGCGTTGCAAAGGATGGGAAAGCTGGTAGAATCAAATCGTATTTGTAACATATACGTCTATGTTCGAAGGCGGAACCTCCCCAGAGCATCATCCCATAAATACATACTTGGGTGGCATGGGTTTGCGATTTGGAGACAAAGAAAATGTCGTTGCAATGGAGACGGATACGACTGGTGATTTGTGGAAAACGAAATCAGAACAAGACCTTAAACTCCCTGAAGAAGGGAAAGAATCAGACACCTCTTCCGAGAGGGAAGAGGGGGAAACGGACACATCCGATGTTGTGCCAGTGGATGCAGCGCCTGAGGAGGGTGTGCAAGGAGGCGAGAGAGAAACCGCGCGGAGGATTGATGTCGTTCATAATATACCTGAGATGGGACAAGAACAGATCCGAATCTTTGCGGAACTTCTTGTCGCATTACAGACTTCTGAGATACAGAAGGTGATCCGTGAAGTCTGCACACACCCGGAAGACGAGGATGCGGAAATAGAAATGGAGGCCACATTTTTTCCGAAAGGGTACATGGTGGGATTCCGTCTTGGTGGCTATTCAACCGACGAGCTCCCAATGCGTCCTGTTCAAATTCAGATAAAAGACGGTCAGGTGTTTCAGATAGACAAGAGAGCGGATGTAAACACGCTTGCACAGCGTTTGTTTAGAATGGGGGTAGATGTCACGCAATTGCGGGCGCTTGTCGAGGCTGTCACTCTGGCGTCTCATATATCGGAAGAAGGTGAAGATCAGATGAAGCCTCTTCCAGAAGACGCAAGGATTTTTTCTGAAGAAGAAAAACCAGTTGACTTACTTCAATCACCGCAAACACCAACAGATAAGAATGACAAAGAAAAAGCGGATGATAATAAGGACGAAACAATGGATCCAACCACATGGTTGAGTGAAGATGAAGACACGGGCGCTTAGCTCAGCTGGTTAGAGCGTCTCGTTTACACCGAGAAGGCCGGGGGTTCGAGCCCCTCAGCGCCCACCAAAACGCCGTCATCCACATGGCGGCGTTTTGATTCTTGTGGAATACTATTCTCCGTATGTCACCTCTTGCGCGGATTCCCCTAGGCCTTCTCGTGATCGCTGTCGGCGTCCACATGGTCTGGAAGACCGACTTCTACCTCGATTTCAGTGGACCGATTGACTTTGCTGAGCAGAAGTTCGGTCCCGGGGGGACGCGGACGTACCTTAAGCTCTTCGGGGTTGGGGTGTGTTTCATCGGGATGGCTATCGCGACGAACCTGATTGCCGACATTCTGGGAGGGATCGCGGGCATCTTCGTCCGACCGTAGCGGCACGCCGCGGGCGCCTTGATCCCCGTTTCCGTTTTTGCTAGGCTACAGGCGTGTTTCTCCTATTTGTTTGTTGGGACCTCTGCAAACGTGCGTCTTTTCGTCTCACGGGCACCCGTTGACCCCGCTCTCCCTACCTTTAGTAGGGTTCGCGGGGCTCAACAGCCCGTTCAACGAAAATCCATCCCTTTTTCAGAGGTCCCTGTTGATTTTATGCTCGAGTTCCTGCGCCCTTCCTTTTGGTTCAATGTTTTTCCCCCGTTTTTTTCGAACGGTACGCTGCGCGTTCTGTTTGCGTTTTTCGCGCTCGTGCTCGTGTCCGGCATTGTCCTGCACATGCGCAACAAGCGGCGGAAGGAAGGCAATCGGCATAAGAGGGAGGCCGGCGCCCGGGCCAGCCGTGCTCTGTTGACCATGGGTGGCATTGGGTTCCTCTTTTTATTCTTCACCTACGAGGACATTCGTCTGCTCGGGGCGCGGTTTTGGTATCTCCTGTGGGTGGTCGGAGCGGTCATCTGGGCCTTCTTCATCGCGCGTCAGGCTATGCGGGCCGTGTTGGAAGGCGACGGAGCCGCCCTGGTCGCGCGGCGAGAACGTGAAAAATATCTGCCGACGTCCAACAAACGTCGTCGCTAGAGTCTTGTATGGATTCCCGTCGGTCGTTCGGGAACGAGGGGGAAACGGACGCCGCTGCCTATCTTGTGGAACGGGGATACCATATTCTCGATCGGCAGTGCCGGACGTCGTTTGGGGAAATCGACATCGTTGCCTCCCAGGGAAATGAGATTGTTTTCGTGGAGGTGAAGACACGGCGCAGTACTGCCTTCGGCTTTCCGGAAGAGTCCGTGACGCGCGGAAAACTCCGTCGCATGCGTCAGGCCGCCGAAGCGATTCGTGAGTCCCGTGGCTGGAGCGACCGCCCGTTCCGCCTCGATGTCATCTCCATTCTCCGTAAGGAATTCGACGATTCGGTCGATCTGCGTCATTTCGAAGCCATTGACACCGAGTGAGCCTGTTTGATACAGTTTGTCTACTGGAACCTGTCGGAAACGGCGGGTTTCGTTGTTTCGGGAAAACTATCAAATTTGTAATTCCCCCCAATTGTCTTTATGTCCTCTCCTATTGAACAAGCCATGCGTCAAATTTGTGAGGAAAAGGGGCTCTCCTATGAGTCCGTCCTTCATACCATCGAAGCCGCCCTATCGGCCGCCTACCGTAAGGACTTCGGCGAGAAGAACCAGAACGTCGAGGCCGAGTTTAATCCTGCGACCGGCGACATCCGGGTGTTCGACGTGAAAACAGTTGTCGAGGATGTCGATCTTGAGGAGCTCGAACGCCGGCAGGAGGCGCGGCGCCAACACGCGGAGGAAATGGCCTTGGTGCACGTCGCAGCTCGCGAGCGTGGCGAAGATGTTCCGACTATGGTGCTTGAGGATGGCGAGGACGAGCTACGTTTCAATCCGAAGACCGACCTTATGATCTCCGAGGCTAGACAAACGAAGCCTGATGCGGAGCTCGGGGAAATTATCCGGACGGAACTGCCCCAGCCCGGGGAATTCGGGCGCATGGCCGCCATGCCCGCCAAGCAGGTGATCACCCAGACGCTCCGCGAGGCCGAGCGCGAGATCGTCTTCAACGAGTTCAAGGAGAAGGAGGGCGAGGTGCTGAACGGCACGATCCAGCGGCGCGAGGGACGCATCGTGCTCGTCGACCTCGGCCGCATCGCCGGCATCCTGCGCCCCGAGGACCAGGTTTCGACCGAGCGCTACGCGCCGGGGGAAAAGATCAAGGTCTACGTCCGCCAGGTGAGCTTGACCGGCAAGGGTCCCGAGATCGTCCTGTCTCGGACCGCGGAAGAGCTCGTGAAGCGCATTTTTGAGGTCGAGATCCCGGAAGTGGGGGAGGGGACGGTGGAGGTAAAGGCCATCGCGCGCGAGCCGGGTTCGCGCTCCAAGGTGGCGGTCTTTACGAACGACAGTAACCTGGATCCGATCGGCGCCTGCATCGGCCAGCGCGGGACCCGCATTCAGACCATCATCGGGGCGCTCGGCGGCGAAAAGATCGACATCATCGAGTGGAGCGAAGACCCGAAGACCTTCATCGCCCACGCGCTCGCGCCCGCCAAGGTGAACGAAGTAGAACTCCGTCTGGAAGAGCGGCTGGCCCTCGTCAAGGTTCCTGCCGACCAGCTTTCGCTCGCGATCGGCAAGGGCGGCCAGAACGTGCGGCTCGCCGTGCGTCTGACCGGCTGGAAGATCAACGCCAACGAGTCGGGATCGCTCGAGGAATCCGCACCGGCTGCCGAGGGAGAAAATGGAGCGTCCGAACCTCCGCTCGCGTCCATGGAAGCGGTCTCCGAGGAGACACCAGCCGCCTAACCCTGGACGCGTATGTTCCACGCCATCCTATACCAACCGCTCTTCAACCTCCTCATCTGGCTGTACAACGTCCTGCCGGGAGCCGACTTGGGATTTGCTATCATCGGCATTTCTATCGTCGTGAAGCTCGCCATGTGGCCGCTGTCCCACGCCTCGCTCAAGTCGCAAAAGGCGCTCCAGGAGCTGCAGCCGAAACTGGAGACCCTGAAGGTGCAGTACAAGGACGACAAGGAGGGCCTGGCCAAGGCCATGATGCAACTGTACCAGGCCGAGAAGGTCAACCCGCTGTCCTCCTGCCTGCCCCTCCTCATCCAGATTCCCATCCTGTTCGCGCTCTACGCCGTGCTGCAGGACGGGCTGAACGCGGAGCGCCTCGTGAACCTGTATCCGTTCGTGCACAATCCCGGATCCGTGAATCCGTATTTCCTCGGCTTCATCGATCTCGGCCAGCCGCACCTCGTGATGGCTGTGATTGCTGGCATCCTCCAGTTCTTCCAGACGAAGATGCTCATGGCGCGCCGGCCGCCGGCTGCTGTGCGCAAGGAGCTAGGAGCCAAGGATGAGGACATGATGGCCGCGATGAACAAGTCCATGCTCTACGTCATGCCCGTCATGACAGTCGTGATTGGCGCCTCTTTGCCGGGGGGTCTCACACTTTACTGGATTGTCATGAACCTGCTTTCGATCGTTCAGCAGTTTCTGGCCTTTCGGAGTATCAAGCCTGCGTCTCCCGTTTCGCTTCCTGTCGCGAAAGAGTGAAGCCCTTTTTCACATCTATGAACGTCCGGGATCATTCTCCCGACGATCTGGCCGTTTCGATCGTTCGCACACTGGCTTGGTTTTCGCTCTTCTCCCATCCGTTGACGTCCTTGGAGCTCTGGAAATGGCTGCTCATGCCAGGCAGACAGTATGCCTTTGAGGAAGTCGTGGCCGCCCTTGAGGAGGATGCTTGGCTGAGGCAGCGGATCGTGTCGGAACGTGGTTTTTTCGCCCTAGCGGAAGGGGAACTGATCGCGACACTTATCGAGCGGCGGCAAGCCGGATTCCTCGACGCGGCGCGCAAGTTCAAGAAGCTGAGGCGTATCGTCCGCTTTTTCGGCCTCCTGCCGTCGGTGCGGGCGGTCGCGGCCTGCAACAGTCTGGCATGGCACCATACGGACTCATCGAGCGACATCGACCTGCTCGTCCTGGTCCGTCCGGGGAGCTTGTGGACGACCCGCCTGCTGCTTGTGGCTCCGTTCGCGCTTCTGGGGAAGCGTCCGCTCCGTTTGCCCTCCCGCTCGTCCGTCGATCCGTTCTGTTTCAGTTTCTTCCTGTCGACCGACGCGCCGTCCGTCGCCATACTGCAGCTTCTGCCGCGCGACCCGTACCTCGCGTACTGGACGCGCTCGCTCGTGCCCGTGTTCGAACGTGGGAACGCTTGGACAGACTTTCAGCAAGCGAACGAATGGGCTTCCTCCCCCCTTCCGAACGCCTATCCGCAGCCTCCCCATTCGGAACTGGCCCCCTCCTGGGTTTTGCCCGGAATCGTCCCGCGGATTTCCGGTTTTGAAGCCGCGGCCAAGCGCCTACAGGAGCGCCGCCTTCCCGCCGAGGTGAAGCACATGGCCAACCAGGACTCGCGTGTGGTCGTCTCAGACGTCATGCTGAAATTCCACACGAACGATCGACGGGCTGAGTTTTATGAAAGGTGGAAGGCAGTTGTAGAGAGAGAAGGTGTGCTGTTGGAGTGACTTGGGAACAGACCGGTGAACCGGCGGCAACCCCCTGTAAGTCCCCCTTGGGAAGGGGGACACGCGTTCCAGCTCTCGGATTCCTCCCCTTATTCAAGGGAGGTTAAGGAGGGGTTGTCGAGGAATGGGAGAGTACTGGCGGTCTTAGAGGTCTCTAGTGTTAAGGAAAGATTCATTTCGTTTATGAATCAATGGATTCAAAGACATCGATTCGCCAACGTATTGACGTACGCTGCGATCTTTTTATTACCCTGGCAGACGCGATGGATCTTCGGCCGCCTGACGCTCGGCGGGGAAGTATGGGAATACGGGACGCTGAGCCTGTACGCGGTCGAGTGCCTCGTCCTGGCCGCTTGCCTGCTGCGAGGCCCGTTTTGTTTCCCCAAGGAAACTCTTCCGGTGCGGCGCCGGATCTTCGTCCTCGCGGGTGCCGCGGTTGTGTCGGCGTTCCTTTCCCTGAGTCCGCTTCTCTCATGGAGCGCCCTGTTCCATCTCGTCGTCGCGATCCTGCTGCTCGGACTGCTGCTTGATGAGAGGTTATCCATTCAGTCGGCTGCCTGGACGTTTGTGGCGGGCCTGGTTGCGCCTGCCATGCTGGGTTTGTATCAGGTTGTCTCAGGATTTAGTCCTCCATCCACGTGGTTCGGCCTGGCCGAGCACGCGGCCGCCACGCCGGGCGTTTCCGTCATCGAAACCGCCGGCGACCGCGTGCTGCGCGCTTATGGGTCGTTTTCGCATCCGAACGCGTTCGGCGGATTTTTGGCCGTTGGCCTGCTCGGCCTCGCGTTTCTTTTTCCTCAGTTGAAAGGAAAGAAACGTGCTGTCGCGCTTGTCTTGGGAGGATTGCTTGCCTGCGCGTCGGTTCTGACGTTTTCCCGCTCCGCCTGGATCGCCGCCGCGGCCGGATTGGCGATGTTGACCGCCAACCGTTGGCGCAAGAACCGCACGGACGTTCGTCGCAGTCTGTTATTTTTTCTCGTGATCGCGGTGGTTGCCATTTCTACGGTCACAGTATTCCATTCCGCGTTCGTCACACGCTTTGACGCGGACGCGCGCCTGGAGGAGAAATCCTTGTCCGAGCGACAGTCCGAATACCCGCTCGTCGACGACGTCCTCCGTCTGTCGCCCGTCACGGGCGTCGGTATCGGCGCGTACACGATCGCGTTGGAACGTCTGTCGCCCGGTCAGCCGGTTTGGACCTATCAGCCGTTGCATAACTCTTTTCTGTTGTATGTCGCGGAGACGGGTGCGGTGGGTCTCGTAGCCCTTATCGGGTTTTACGTTTTCATGTTTCGTAGGACCGCAGCGCGTCAAAAGAACGGTGTAGGTTTGCGATGGGCAATCATTTCTGTCTTCTTCGTGCTGGCGTTGCTGGACCACTATCTGTGGACCTCGTGGAGCGGGTTGGGATTGGTGGCGGTCGGGTTGGCCCTGTGGGCGCGGGCGGACGAGGTGGATCGGGAGAGGTGACCAATTCCAAGACACAAGACCCTGCCCTCTCCCCCCCCTGCCTACCGGCAGGCAGGTTCGTAAGGGGAGGAGAGGACACTGATCCACATTCGCATATTCGCCTGCCTGCTGGCAGGCAGGTATGGATTCGTAATTCGCCCCTCAATCGCCTCTTCAGCGATTGACTTTTCATCTCGGGATGCCGGAAACAGTCAAGGTTTCCGCCCCCGTCTGTTTCCGCCCCCGTCATTGCCTGACTGTCGCCTACAGACAGGATCATGCTGTCTGCAGACGGGAGTTGTGCAACAAAGCCCGTGTCAGGTCTGCGACAAAGAAACCGACAAATGCGTTCGGATGGTCAGGCGTGGTTGCCTCGGTGTCATGTTCCATCCGTACGCCAGTGCAGCACCCGGCTTGGGTACCGTGATCTTGGCTTTCCCTTACGACCATTTCATGATCGTAAGGGATCGCCGTATTTATCGACAGTTGGTCCATTTTCATCGCGCCAGCCATGGGAATACCGAACAGCATACTTAAACAAACCCCGCTGAGCGCAATGGGGATGATGAGAAAACGACCGATGAAGGAGGTAAGTCTTGATTCCATATCTATCGACGTTTGAGCTTATACACCTTGATGATTTCCTCAATGGCCTGTTTCTCTTGCCCTTTTTGGATTTGACGCAAGGCGCAAGTGGTCAGGTGGTTTTCCAGCAAGATGTCTTCGACTCCCGAAAGTGCCTGCTTCACGGCGGACGTCTGGGTAATCACGTCAATGCAGTATGTGCCGCTTGCAATGAGTTCGCGCAGGCCGCGAATTTGACCCTCTGCGATACTGAGGCGGCGAAGAATGTTTTTGGTGTTTCGCGTTTCCATAGATAAACGGATCGTACACCCCCATAGGGTATCACGCAAGGGCATGCTCGTCTTGATGGTTTAAGCATAAATCAATACAATAGGAACTGGTTATGGCTTTTCTATATTTTAATATTTTAATCAGTTTTTTCGTCGGTTCCTATCCATAGTGATCCTTGTCACGATCGCGTCCATGTTTGTTATTCTTTCCTGCTATAGCGAATCCGTGCAACTCAACGCCGGATTCGGATATCATGCCGATTCAAATTCCTGCCAAGAACATATCAGCCAGTTGGGAGACACGCATACGGATAAAACATTTTTTAACGTGACCATACCCGAAGGAAAG
>JACQWJ010000016.1 GCA_016209325.1 Candidatus Uhrbacteria bacterium | reverse complement strand
GCCATGTACCACATCGAGCGGTCGAAGAGCTCCCCGAGGCGCCGGCGGTCGCCGGCCGCGAGCGCGCTCATCCCCGGATACAGGGCGGCCACGAACGCCATGGGCAGGAACTGAAACGCATAGGTGAACTTGTAAGCCACGCTGTACACGCCGACCGCGGCGGTTCCGAGGTACAGCGACAGGAAGACGGTGTCAACGTACGAATAAACCTTGACGAAGATCCCCGCCAAGGCGAACGGAAACGCCACGGAGAGCAGTCGCTTGGCCTGAACGCGATCCCATGCCGGCACGAGCACCGATGGTCCGAGCCTGCGAACGACCTGCCAGGCGGAAAAAACCGCGTTCAAGACGCTGCCGGCGATCAGAACGATCACGAGAACGTGGAGAGATGGATAAAATAGAAGCGCCGCGCCCCCGAGAAGCATCGTACACAGCTGTCCGAGGAAAATCCCGAGGGATTCGAACTGAAGCGCGTGGAAGCCGCGGAGAGCCCCGTAGTACAGGAGCGAGATGGCATCCGCCGCCATGACGAGGGCAGCGAGACACATGAGCTGCAGGATAATCGGATTATACCCAAGGATCCACGCCGCGAGGACACTTCCGACAATACCGAGCACAATGCAGGGCAGTTTGATTCCGAGTGCCTGCCGAATGAGTTCTGGAGCGCGGTCTGTCTGCTTTGCAATCTCGCGAATAACGACGGGGGTGATCCCAAAGTCCGTCAGGACGCTAAAAATCGTAGTCAGAGATAAGGCGAGAAAATACGTCCCCGTGCGCTCGGGCATCATAACCCGCGCGAGGAGCATGAAATACAAAAACGCCAGCGCCTTCTGCGCTACCGAAGCGGCCGTCAAATACACCGTGTTCTTGGCCAGATTTCCGCCCATGCCGGCATATCGTAGCACAAGTAGATGCCATATTATAGTCGTTTCACTCTATCCAGTCTCATCTTCCTGAGTCACGTCATTTATTGCGTAATTTCCGGATGCTCGGCCAGGTACAGGTCCCGAATGTAGACGCCGAGGGTGGCGGCGGTATTTTCCAGGCTGCGCTCGGGGTTGTTGTAGAAAAAGACCTTGAGGAACTGCATGTAGGGTTTCTCGGTCAGGGTGTAGATCGACTTGATCGCCGCGGTCTCGACGTCGTATTTGAGTTTGGGATGCTCCTCGTCGATGCAGGCGAAAAAATCTGTCTTGTTCGCCGCCACGACGTTGTCGAAATCGAGTTCCTCGAGGAACTGCCTTCCCTGGGGCGTGAGCTGGAGGGGACTCAGGGCATGGAGCTCGGACGGATCGAACGTGGCATGGTGACGGGTCAGGTAGTCGCCGATGACTTTCAGGTTGTGCTTGATGCCGGCGCAGGACGTTTCCAGGGAATCCAGGACCTCGAGTTTTCTTCCCACGAACACAAGCCCCACGGCGATCGAAGGAACGCCGATGAGAACGATGAAGGCATTGATCCACTGAATGGCATCCATACAAGGTCATCCTATCACAAATTACTCATAACGAGAAAACACCGATCGAGTCGGTGTTTTCTCCAAATGGGCGGGGAAATCTGACACGGGAGAATCCCATTGCGGTCGACGGCGCTCAGCGTTTGGACCACTGCGGGGAACGCCGGGCTTTCTTCTTACCGTACTTCTTGCGTTCCTTCACGCGGGCGTCGCGCTTGAGATAGCCGAGCTTCTTCAAGGCGGGACGAAATTCCGGGTCGTGCGCTGTCAGCGCGCGGGCGATCGCGAGGCGAATGCTCTCCGCCTGGCCCTTGAGGCCGCCTCCCTTCACCTTCGCCGACACGTCGAACTTTCCCTGCATGCCGCTCGCCACGAACGGGGCCTGGATCATGTTCTGGTACTCGAAATAGGGAAAATAGGTCTCCACGGTACGCTCGTTGACCGTCACGGTTCCCTGTCCAGAAGCCATGCGAATCTGTGCCGTCGCTTCCTTACGACGGCCGATCTTCCGGGTGTAGGTCTTTTCCGAGGTGGGATCTTGGGCAACCATAAGCCGTTAGGATTCCTTGATGATGACGAGACGCCGCAGGCGTCCGGTACGGAGGGTATTCTTCGGCAACATGCGCGAGACGGCGTCCCGGAGCACGGCGGAAGGCGAGCGCGCGAACTTGTCCTTCAAGCGCTCCGTCTTCAGCCCGCCGAGCCAGCCCGTGTGGTGGTACCCAACGTTCCGCTCCATCTTCTTGCCGCTGAAGGACATCTTGGAAACATTGAGAATCTCGACGGTGTCACCGACGTCCAGGTGGGGCACGTAGCCAGGCTTATGCTTGCCCATGAGGATGCGGCTAATCTCCGTCGCGAGCCGTCCGGCAGGACGTCCTTGCGCGTCGATTTGATGGGTGGTACGGGAAATCTGCGGAGGCATATTAGACGAGTTCGATTTGGACCATTTCGGCTCCATCGTTCTGGCGGAAGCCGATTTTGACGATGCGCGTATATCCTCCGGGACGGCTTTGGTAGCGAGGGCCAAGGACTTCCATAATCTTCTTTACGGGAAGCTCTGTGTGAAAGGCAGCAAGGAGCTTGCGTTGTCCGTGGAGGGACGAAACCTTGCCGGTCGTGATGGCCCGCTCGACCATCGGCCGAACGGCTTTCGCCTTGGCCTCGGTCGTCTTGACCTTCTCGTACAAAATGACACTCTCAGCCAGACTCTTCAGGAGCGAGAGGCGAGGGGCTTTCTTGCGATCGAGAATTTTGTTCTTATTGCGATGACGCATAACAATGGCGGCTCAAGCCGGTTCTTCTGCAGAAGCCGGGGCATCCGTCGGGGCCGTGCCCTGAGGAAGCAGAAGGGAAAAATGGTCGATGAGAATGCGGGCCGACTGCTCGACAGCAGCCTGCGGATCCACTGTGCCGTCGGTTTCAATGTTCACGACCAGGCGGTCGTAGTTTGTGATGTCCCCGACACGCGTATTCTCTACGCGGTAACCCACATTGCGCACAGGCGAGAACAGGGCGTCGATCGCAATCATACCGATTTCCTGGATCTCCCGTTTGCGTTCCTCGGTCGCGGAATACCCGCGCCCGCGCTCGATCAGGGCCTCAAGCTCGAAGTCGGCCTTGGCGTCGGTCAGGGTGGCGACGACGAGGTCCGGGTTCACGATCTCCACGTCCGCGTTTGGTTCGAAGTCGGCCGCGGTCACGGTCTTTTGGCCCCTCGTCCGCAGATGGAGCTTGACGGGTTCGTCCGTGTGCATCTTGATGCGTAGTCCCTTGAGATTCAAAATAATCTCAAGCACGTCCTCCTTCACGTTCGTGACGGTCTGAAACTCATGCGTCGCTCCCTTCAGCTTGACCGCCGTGACAGCAGCTCCTGGGAGGGAGGACAGCAAAACTCGGCGCAAGGCGTTGCCGAGCGTTGTCCCGTATCCGTAGTAACACGGCTCTACCTTGAGCACGGCCGTATGCGGCTGCTCTCCCGGCTCAAAGGAGATGTGCGAGGGAAGAAGGATGTGTTCCATACGTTGTTGGGACGAAATGAGGTAAATGGCTTGAATAGCCCCCCGTACGGGGATCAGCGAGAGTAGAGTTCCACAATGAGTGTCGGATCGAACACTGCTGCCAAATCTTCCCCTTCAGGCACGCTCACCACCTTCCCTTTGAGAGAACTCGTGTCTAGGTGGAGCCATTTGGAGGGTTGAACCTTGGCGACCTCTCCTTCTCGTTCTTTCCAAAGTTTCTTGTCGCGTTTGGTCTCGTGAATCTGAATCTCATCTCCGACGCGCACGGCGTAGGAGGGGATGTTCACTTTTTTGCCGTTAACGGACATGAACCCGTGGGACACCATCTGACGCGCCTGACGGCGTGTCAGAGCAAAGCCTAGCCGATAGACGACGTTATCCAGACGTTGTTCCAGGATTTGCACGAGCAAACTAGCCGTGTTGCCCTTCTTGTGAAGGGCGGCCTCGAAGTAGCGGCGGAACTGACGTTCCATGACGTTGTACAAACGCTTCGCCTTCTGCTTCTCACGCAGCTGAATACCGTAACCCGAAAGACGGGCCGGTTTCTTGGAATTGCCGTGCACACCCGGCGGATAGGACCGACGCTTGTAGGCGCACTTCTCGCGTCCGCACAGAGAAACGCCTTCCCGACGGCAGAGTTTGCAGGTTGTTACTGACGTTTTTCCCATAGAAACTAGACGCGGCGCGCGCGCGGAGCGCGGCACCCGTTATGTGGCAAAGGAGTCATGTCCTTGATGGAGAGCACATTGAAGCCGTTGGCGTTCAGGGCGCGGGTGGCGGAATCACGTCCGGACCCGACACCATGGACGAAGACGTTCACGTCGCGGACACCGAATGGCAGTCCTTTTTCGGCGACCGCGCGCACAATGAGCCCTGCGGCGTATGGAGTCGCCTTCTTGGGACCGCGGAACCCGCACATGCCAGCACTGGCCCAGGCCAGCGTGTTGCCGTTTAAATCGGTCAACGTGACAATCGTGTTATTGAACGTGGCCTGAATATAAATCCTTCCGTGAAGAACCTGACGCACGACCTTCTTGACGGTTTTACGCGCCGCACGAGCCTTCCCCGCCTTGGTGGACGACTCAGGAGCCTTGTCAATCACTCCTTCCTTGGGCTGCTTCTCTTCTTCTTTCATAGGGGATTATGTCTTGGTGAGGGTGCGCTTTCCGCTACCGGTGGTCTTGCGCACGTTTCCGCGAACCGTACGGGAATTCGTCTTTGTCCGTTGACCATGTGTCGGCAAACGCCGAATGTGGCGGATGCCACGGTAGGAACCGATATCCTTCAGACGCTTGACGTTGCCCATGACCTCACGACGTAGATCTCCCTCAACGCGATGCTGCTTCTCGACGATTTCACGAATCTTGTTCACCTGCTCCTCCGTGAGGTCCTTCGTCCGGATCCCCGCCGGAACATCCACTTGATTCAAAATGTGCTTGGCAATAGAGGGACCGATTCCGTAAATAGAAGTGAGAGCAATGGAAATGCCCTTCTGGTTTGGAAGTGTGATGCCGGCGATACGGGCCATAAGAAAATAGTGAGGATGCGAATCTACCCCTGGCGTTGTTTATGACGGGGATTCTTGCAAATGATTCCTACGCGCCGTTCTCGTCTTACAACGCGGCAGTCGCGACAGATTTTTTTCACGGAAGCCTTTACCTTCATAACGCATGCATGATCGCGCCGGGCCGCCTTATGCGAAACACATCAAGTGGCGCCGTCCGCTGGCGCTCAAAAACGATAGACGATCCTGCCCTTACTCAAGTCGTAGGGGCTCAGTTCCACCTTCACGCCGTCTCCTGGAAGGAGACGGATGCGATTCATCCGCATCTTTCCTGACAAGTGCCCGATGATCGCCTGCCCGTTTTCCAAACGGATCTTAAATTTGGCAGCAGGCAACAGTTCTTCAACTTCGCCCTGTGCTTCAATGAATTCTTTGGCTCCGTTGTCAGCCATAACAAGTGGCGGAATTCTATCGCGCCGGGCGCAAGATTGCAAGGACCATGTGGATAATCGAAGCGGCAATAGTGTACGTTTGACAGAATTTTCTGTCAAGCAATGGAAACAAGCACGGCCTTGATGCGACGTATACCAGCCGCGACCGCCTCTTCCTTGGCAATCTTGAAACCGCCCAGCTCCCCCGTGCGCTCCACATGGGGGCCTCCACAGACCTCGCTGCTCGCATAGGTCCCGGCCGCCACATCGCCGACGAAGTACACCTTGATCTTGTCCCCCAGCTGGGCGTACTTGTCGTCAAAAACGCCGATGGCGCCCCGGGCCTTGGCCTCGTCGAGACCGAGGATTTCGTAATGGACGGGTAGGTCGCGACGAATGATGTCGTTGACCCAGTCTTCCACCGCGGCAAGCTGTTCGGAGGTGAGCTTTTCCGGATGGGAAAAGTCGAAGCGCAGGCGCTCCCGCGTGATGTTGGAGCCGCGCTGGAAGACGTGGGGGCCGAGCACGGCGCGCAGAGCCTGATTCAGGAGGTGTGTGGCCGTATGCAGCCGCGTCGTCTCCGCGGAATGGTCAGCAAGCCCGCCGGCGAACTTCTGTTCCGACCCGCTCCGGGACAATTCCTGATGCTTGCGGAACTCCGCCTGAAAGGCCTCCTTGTCGATCGCATATCCCTTTTCCTGAACCATCTCCTCCGTCAGCTCCAGGGGAAAGCCGTACGTCGTATATAGGACGAACGCCTGCTCGCCCGTCACGCGCTCCGAGACGGCGAGCATCTTCTCGAACTCGCGCTCGCCCTTCTCGAGGCTGCGGCGAAATTTTTCCTCCTCCTGCGAAAGCTCGGCCGCGATGCGCGCGCGGCCCTCGGACAGCGATGGGTAGGCAACGGCATAGGTCTCAACCACCGCCTCACCAACGGACGCGCCGACCGGCTCCTGAATACCGAGCTTCGCAGCGCAGCGGACCGCGCGGCGGATGAGACGCCGCACGAAGTAGCCCTGATCCTTGTTGGAAGGAAAAACGCCGTCGCCGATCAGAAAGACGGCCGCGCGCAAGTGGTCGAGAATAATGCGGAACGTTCGCGTATGCTCCGCGTGTTTCCCGTATTTCAGCCGGGAAAGAGATTCAACGACGGCCCGCGGGCCGTCGAACGCATCGATACAAAAGACGTCCGGGTCGTCCGCGAGTGCGGCTGCCAAACGCTCGAGCCCACCACCGAAATCGACGTTCTGCTGCGGCAGTTTGGCGAACCCGTCGGAAGCGCGCACATATTCCATGAACACGTTGTTGCCGATCTCGAGGAAGCGGCCGCAGTCGCAGTTCACGTGGCAGGGTTCATCCTTCCACACAGAAGCTTGATGCAGTTCACGTTCCGGCCCGAAATCCCAAAACATCTCCGTATCCGGCCCGCCCGGTTCTCCGACGGGCATGTTTTCTGGGACGCCGGCGCGGGACCACCAGTTTTTGCGCTCATCGTAATAGAAGATGCGACCTTCCCCCATGCCATCGCGCTCCGGAAAATCGACGGCTTTGGCATCGATGCTGGCCGTGGCAAAGGCGGCTTGCCAATATCCGACCGATTCCTCGTCGCGGGGAATGCCGCGCGCGGGGCTACCACGGAAGACGGTCACGTACAGGCGCGCGGGGTCGAGACCGACGCGCTCAGTCAGGAACGCAAACATCCAGGAGATCTGCTCCCGCTTGAAGTAATCCCCAAGGGACCAGTTGCCGAGCATTTCAAAGAACGTCGTGTGACGATTGTCGCCCACCTCCTCGATGTCCTGCGAACGGAAGCACTTCTGGCTGTCCGCAATGCGCGTACCAAGCGGGTGCGGTTCGCCGAGCAGGTACGGAACCATGGGCTGCATACCCGACCCTGTGAACAGCGTCGTTGGATCGTTGTCCGGCACAAGCGAAGCAGAGGGCACAATGGCATGCCCCCGTTCCTCAAAAAAGCGAAGATACGCCTGGCGGAGTTCGTGGGTCGTCATACAGGAAAAGATACATCGGATGTTGGCAGAAAAAACAAATAACCGTCCCAGCTTAGAAAATTTCAGGGGGCCCGTCAATTTTCCTTAATGAACAAGAGGGGGGAACTTATGCCAATCTTCCAAACATCTTTTTCGCGAAACGCTTCGATGGTTTGCCTTCTGGCCTTGTTCAGGAGATTCGACAATGAAATTCTTTCTTGTTTCGCGTATTGGGCCAATGGGATAGTTTTTTTGTCTTCAAGATACGCGAGGCGTTTGTGGTAGCTTTCGACAAGCGCTTTGCCCACGATATCTTCCATAACAGATGTGTCGCCTTTCCCCTCAAAATTTTTGAAGGCTTGATAATAGGTCTCCCGATCTGTGTAGCGGACCGTCATCGGGACATATCCCTCCCGCATGAGCGCGTAATTGTTCATGACGCGCCCGATGCGACCGTTCCCATCGACAAACGGATGGATGTGCTCAAAAGTCAGATGAAGCGAGGCAATACGCGTAACGATGTGTTGATTGGCATTCCCGTGGTACATCGCAAGCATTTGATCGATAAGCCGTTCGACGTCATTCGGATTCGGAGCGATATAACTCCCTACCCGCACCCACTCATTGTTCGCGCGAAAACGCCCGGCAATGTCGTTACGGATATTTGTGATGAGCATCTTGTGAAGGAGCAGGATCATCTCCTTATCGAGGTCCTGGTCTTTGGCTCTCATCGAGATGTACTCCATGACCCGCGCCAAATTTTTTGCTTCAAAAATCTCCCGCTCGTTAATAAAGCGTTCGAGATCTATTTGCAGGAGAATCTTTTCCGTCTCTTCAAGGGTCAGGGTGCTATTTTCAATGGCATTCGAGTTATAAACCTGCTCGGAAACCTCTGTTTCGTTCAACATGTTCACGAGCGATTCTTTACCAGGCAATGCCAAATAATACCTCTTACGCAGGCCTTCGATCTGCTGATAAAACATCTTTTGTCGAGGCATAATAATCGTGAACTATGTCGATATTTTAATATTATTCACGATTATTGTCAATATATTCGTGAATAGAACTGTTAAATACGTTTTATTCACGAATATTCTTCCTCAAAACTTCACCGGATGCCCAATCAGGCCGTGGCGGAAGGCTCGGAGGGGACGGTTTCGGTGGGGCAGGCGCGGCGAAATAGACGCGCGTGCAGGGAGGCCGTCAGGTCGGTCATTTCGGGGCTTTTAAGAAAGAAGGCAAGTGCCGCGTACGCGACCATACCCACTCCTCCGGCGAAGGTGATTTGGATGAAGACCGCGACGAAGGTCTCGAGCGGAAAGACGTACACGGTCACGGGCTTCAGGAGCTGCATGACAATGCCTGCCCCGAGGCCGGCCGCGGTCATGCGGTAGAGGGATTGGACGATCGAAAGCTCCTCGAGCGATCCCAGGCGAACACGGAGCGGAACCCAGAGGAGTGCGAGGTTGACCATGGAGGAGATACTAAAGGCGAGTGCGAATCCGGCGATTCCGAAGCGGGGGGCGAAGACAAGACTCGCGAGGACGTTCACGACGAGGCTGACGAGGCCAGCGAGGCAGGGCGTCAGCGTGTCCCGGAGCGCGAAGTGGGCGCGGGCGATGAGGAACACCAGGGACTGCGAAAACAGGCTGAGGGCGAAGAATGCCAGGGCATCGGAAGCCAGGATGGTTTCTTCCCAGCCGAACTTCCCTGCCCCAACGACCAGACGAATGAGCTGGGCGCGGAAGATGAGGAAGAGGAGCGTCAGGGGGATGAGGAGAAACAGCATCTGGCGCACGGTCGACGACAGAACCGAGACGAAGCGTTCCAGGTGGTCGCGCCCGGCGTGCTCCGCGAGCATGGGAAACGCCGCGACGGCGTAAGCGACGCCGACGATGCCTACAGGAAAGAACTGCACGTTGTAGGCGAAGGTGAATATCGTGACGCTCCCGGCCGCCAGCCAGGAGGCCATGACGGTGAGGCAGACGACGTTCACCTGCGCCATGGCGATACCGAGCATACGCGGCCCCATGAGGCGGAACATATCGCGGGTTTCTCTCTGACGTGGGTCGCAGACGAAGCGGTAGCGGTAGCCCGCCTGCGCGGCGCCGTACAGCTGAACGAGCGCATGGAGCGCGGCGCCGAGGACGACACCCCAGGCCAGGCCGACGGGACCGAGCGCGGGCACGAGCCACAGGCTCCCCGCGATGATGCCGACGTTGTAGAGAATGGGCGCCGAGGCGTAAAAGAAGAAGCGCTTGCGGGCCTGCAGCACGCTTCCGAAGACCATGGAACCAGCGAGGAGCAGCTGGGCGGCGAGCATGATGCCGGTCCAGTTGGCGACCAACTGGCGCTTGGCCGGGGGGAAACCGGGGGCGATGAGGGCGGCCAGGGGGTCGAGCCAAAAAAACAGGAGGACGGACGCGATCACGGCCCCGAAAAACGTGAGATGGAGGGCGTTGTTGGTCAGGCGCCAGGCGGCTTCCCGGTCGACCTCGCGGTCGTAATGCTTGGTGAAGAGGGGAATGAAGCTGGCGGACAAGGCTCCGATGACCAGGACGCCGAACAGGAAGTCCGGCACCTTGAAGGCGGCATAGTAGACGTCGAGGACGTCCCCTGCCCCGAACGTGCCCGCCAGGATGCGGTCCCGCACGAAGCCCATCATGCGGCTCAAGAGCGAAAAGGCGCCGACCAGGATGGCCGCGCCGGCGATCGTCTTCGATTCCTGATGGAACTTGCGGAACAGCATGAGGCGGTGTCAGGAGGGCTCGGAGAGGTCACGCACACGTACATGTGAGACATTGTTTCCAGACACGACGGATTCCTGGGCGCGGTTTGAAGACGCGGCGTTCGTGCGTCGCCGCTTGGGAGGATAGAAAAACAGACGCAAGGCAAAGAGCAGGAGGAGGACGAGCATGGCCACCGTCATCTTGATCAGCCGGTTTTCCAGCGTAAAAAAAGGGACACGGACCGTGACTGTGCTTTCGGCTATCTTGCCATGGGGATCGGTAAGGCGGAGGCGCACCGTGTGCGCGCCGTAGTTGTGAAAGGTATGATTAACTTCCGCGCGGTTCGAGGTGACACCGTCACCAAAGTCCCATTCGGCACGATAGCCGGGAACTGTTGGAATCTGGGCGCGGAACCGGTAGGTGTTCCAGCGGACACGTTCGTAGGTCAGAACGGCCCGCGGTGCCACATCCCACGTCGGAGACGCGCTGTCGATGGCAGAAGCTTCGTTCAAAACATCCGGCTCAGAAACGGGGGAGAGCGCGGGTTCAGAAACGGAAGGCTGTGAATCGGGGGAGGAAGACGTGGAAGCGGCGACAGATGGGGTAGGAGCAGGGGAAGCAGCCTTGGGCGGCGAGGGAGGGGAGGTGGGCACGACAGGCGGCGTAGCAGCCTTAGCCTGAGTCGGTTGAGGATCGTCGGCATCCGGAATGCCATCCCCGTCCGTATCGGTCTTGAACGGATCGCTTCCGATCTCCGTTTCGACCTCGTCACTCACACTGTCGTTGTCGTCGTCGGGATCGCAGGCGTCTCCGGTTCCATCCAGGTCTTCGTCTCGCTGATCGGCGTTTTCGGCGGCGAGGCAGTTGTCCTCGGCATTTTCCACGCCATCCCGGTCGTCGTCCAGGATCGGGGTAAACAGAAGAGTCAACGCTGTGTTGTTCGAAGTGTTTTCGTCCGGCGGATCGGTCCCCTCGATCTCGGCGCGGATGTTGAACGTGCCGGAAGGGACCGTAAAGTCAACGAAGACCTCCTCAGCGGCGCCGTCAGAGCGGACGTTGATCACCTGGGATTTCCCAATTGGGATGGAACCTTGGAAGAAAGACACGAAGCCAACGACATCCTCCGTGCCATTGTTGGAAATGCGGGCATAAATGCGAACCTGATCTCCGGCCACCAATGTCTTTTTTGACAAGGTAATGTCGGAAGAAGTGATGCCTAAATCGACGGTGCCTGCCAGCAAGGGAAACGGAACGAACAACAGGATGACAACGACCAAGGAACGAAGCGACATACGGAGACTATGGTACCTCATTTTAAACGCGTGGTCGAGGGCATCTTGGAAACGAAAATCTGCGCCTGGTCGCCCGTTGTCGCCCATGCTTCGGCTGCATGATCTGTCGTCAGATGCAGGGCAAGTCGGAAGGTCGGATGCACCCGAACGAACGCAAGAACGGGAACGGAAGCGCGCATGTCCGCGAGGACAGCCCGCACACGCTGCCCTTGGCCCACACCCATGCGGCGCGCGTCCCGCTCGTTCATATGCACGTGAGGCGCCGGGACGATGACACCACGGCGCAGGCGGACTTCCCCGGCCGGGCCGCGCAGGACGCACCCCGGCGACCGGGCCATGTCGCCCGACAAGCGCACGGGCGGTGCGAGACCGATCGCTGCCGCGTCCGTCAAAGACAGTTCGACTTGTGTGTCCTGACGACAAGGTCCAAGAACTCGCATCGTTACGAGCGAACCCGTCGAACCAATGACCTCCACCGTCCGATTTGACACGAACTGACCGCGTTGGGATAGCGTCCTCGCTGTTTCATCCATCTCGGCTGGAACGCCGAACAAGGCCACATAATGGCGTGGGGACACATGGACGTGGCGCGGCATGACCTCCACCGGAACCACAAACGCCGAGACGCTATGTTCTTGGGAGGGCGGCGAGGAAGGCATAGCGCTTTTTATAGCGAAGGACGGTATACACACTGAAGAGCACAAGCACGAAGGCCAGGACAATGAACATGCCAATGATGAGGGGATGGAATTCGATATCAGGCGAGGCGTTCGCGATCGGCATCCGGAATGGAGGCCTTCTTCTTGTAGCCGAACTCATACTTGAACCCGTCGTGACGGATGGGGCCGAGGGTGACGAGGTGGAGCTCGCTGAGCGCGTACTTAACAGCGATGTTCATGCGGCCGTCACGGTCGAACCGTCGGATGGAAACGTGGACCTTGGTTGAATCCAGGAAGGCGAACGAGCCGACCTTGCAACAACGCTCGGCGTAGTCATGATCCTCGCAAAACACGACGCTTTCGTCGAAGCCGCCCACGCGGTCATGCAGGCTCTTGCGTGCGAAGATGCAGAACCCGGGGGCGTGCGCGTGGATCGGCTGGCAGAGCCGGGAGTACCGGTTGTAAAATCTGTGGAACACCCGGTCGATGGGACGCGGAGACAAAGGGACAACGTCGCAGGTCGCGAAATCCAGGTTCCGCTCCCGGATCTCTTCCATGGCGCGTTCGAGAAAAGAAGGGTCGAGAAGCTGAACGTCGGCATCGAGAAAGAGAATGTAGGGGCTGATCGCTGTCTCTGCCCCACGATTGCGTCCGGGACCCGGCATACCGCCTTCGACCACCCGACAGCCGGACGCACGGGCGACTTCCCGTGTGCGATCGGAGGATCCCGCGTCGGCCACAATGATTTCAGCCGGTTGGAGGGTCTGACGCCAAATCGTTTCGAGCAAGATGGGCAGGTATTCCTCCTCATTCTTCGTCGGAATCACGATGGACAACATAGGGGTTTGGAAGATAGCCTATCACGCCTTGCAGCCCAAAACAAACAGAGCGATGCCTGTGGCGACGGAAACGTTCAGCGAACGCTTGTGGCCCGGCATAGGAATGGCCGTCAGGTACTTCAGCCGCGCGCGGAGCTCCGACTCGATTCCCTCCACCTCGTTTCCAAGGACAAGCGCGATCGGATGGTCGCAACACAGCACACCGATGGGAACCGCGTCTGGACCGGTCTCCAAACCGACAAGTTCGTATCCCGCATGTTCCAATTCCGCAAGAACCGAAAAGACGTCGACAGCGGATTCCCAAGGCACGACGTTCTCGGAGCCGAGGGCCGTCTTGCTGATTTCGCGCCGCGGCGGAACGCCCGTGTAGCCCGTGAGGTAGATTTTCTCCGCACCAAAGACGTCCGCGGAACGAAAGACAGAACCGACGTTGTGCAGGGAACGGATGTTATGAAGGATAAGAATCATGTAGACTAACCAAGAATCAGAGGAACTTTAGCATAGCAAACATTTGAGCGAAGTCACGCGCTATGGGGATCAAATTGCACGAAACCGTCGAAGGGAGCATTGCAGGCATGGACAAGGATGGCAGCGGTGTCATCGAACGCGCGGGTAGGAAACGCATCCTCGTACCGAACACGCTCCCGGGAGAAAGCGTATCCGCGACCGTCATGCGGCGAACGAAGCAGGGCATGCAGGCCCGGTTGGAGCGCGTGATCGAGCCGTCTCCCGACCGCGTCGCTCCGCACTGCCCGTACACTGGAACCTGCGGAGGCTGCAAATGGCAACATGCCGCATACGCCCGCCAGCTCTCTCTCAAGCATGATTTAATCCTGCAAGCCTTTGCGGAGCGGAACATCGGCCTTCCCCTCGGGGACATCGTAGGCTGTCCGGATCCGTTTTACTACCGGAACCGTATGGACTACGTTTTCGGCGCGAACGGCGCGCTCGGCCTCAAGGAAGCTGGGCGCTGGTGGTCGGTGCTGGACCTTTCGACGTGTTTTCTCCTCTCGCCCGCGTCGGTCGAAATCTTGGAGCGAACACGCGTCTGGAGCCGGGGAACGGGACTTCCTTTCTGGAACATGAAGACGCATGAGGGGTTCTTTCGATACCTGGTGATCCGTGAAGGGAAAAACAGCGGCCAGCGACTGGTAACACTCGTAACCCACGAGCCGCCGGATTCCGCCGCGGAGGTCCTGCTCCAAGCATTGCCGAAAGCGCTCGGAGATTTGGCAACGTCGGTGGTCTGGGGAATCAACCCACGCATCACAGATGTATCCGTTGCCGAGAGGATTATTCCTCTCAAAGGAAATCCGTGGCTCGAAGAAACCGTAAACGGGCTGCGTTATCGCATCGCCCCCAACAGCTTTTTCCAAACCAATACGACGATGGCGGGCGTTCTGCAAAACGCGGTCAAAACGACCTGTGGCGACGTTTCGGACAAAACGGTCCTCGACCTCTACTGCGGGGCCGGATTCCTGACGCTCGCCCTCGGCCCGGCGAAGCGCCTGATCGGGATCGAGATCGACGCCGACGCTATCGAGGCGGCAAAGACGAACGCGGCGTTGAATGACGTCCAAGCGGAATTTCACGCCTCAAAAGCCGAAGTGTTCGACTGGATAGGGATCCGTCCGGACGTCGTCGTCCTCGACCCTCCGCGGGCGGGGCTCCATCCCTCGGTCCTCGAAACCTTGAGGGGCGCCCTTCCGCCTTCCCTCATCTACATAACCTGAGACTGTAGAAAAACGCTTAACCTTAAACGATCCACACTACCCCTCTTTCCACACAACGCATGCTCTCGTCAAACATAATTTTTTGTGCTAATATGAGAGAAG